>VGRF01000034.1 GCA_016875395.1 Deltaproteobacteria bacterium
CGTGGATGAACCGATTCCGCCGGCTCCTCGTCCGCTGGGAGAAGCGCGAGCAGAACTACGAGGCAATGCTCCATCTCGCCTGTGCCTGGATCACGATGAAACTGGCTGGGGTTTTCGGATAGGCTCTTAGCGCCCGGACCTTCGCGGCGCCGCCTTCTGGTTCTCCCGCAGGCCGAAATCGAGGAATTCGCGTCTGACGCTGAACCCTCGATCTGCACCAGCTGCGTTCGCTCGTGTGCGGGTGTGTCCGCTTCAGCCGATGATCAGGTGCAGCTTCACTGCGAGCTTCAGGTTTCCCGCGAGATGGACTCGGCGGCGAAGAAAGGCCATCGGCGCGGAGAGCGTGCCGGCGTTGAGCGCGCGCCACGTGTCGAGGTCGACGCGCACGTGGAGGTCGGCGCTCGGCGCCTCGCCCGCGAAGCCCGTAACAACTCCGCTGGCGACGCGGACGCCGTAGGCGCCGCCGCCGTCGCCCGTCAGCTCGAACGCGATCGTGGCCTCGGTGTCGCCGAGCTTCGTACGGCGGTCG
Organism: Deltaproteobacteria bacterium; assembly: GCA_016875395.1. Lineage (NCBI taxonomy): Bacteria > Pseudomonadati > Myxococcota > Myxococcia > Deltaproteobacteria bacterium. The sequence continues at coordinate 530 of VGRF01000034.1, forward strand.
GCGTCGGCTGCGACGACGCCCGGCAGCCAGCGTGTGAAGAACTCCTCGGGCGCGATGTCCGCGGGCGGAACGGCGCGCGACATCAGAGCCCGGCGGCGCGCAGCGCGGCGCCCGTGAAGGACTCGGCGACGCGCGCCACTTCTTCCGGCGTGCCCGCGGCCACGAGGCGCCCGCCGCCGGGACCGCCTTCGGGGCCGAGGTCGATGACGTGATCGGCGAGGCGGATCACGTCGAGGTTGTGCTCGACCACGAGCAGGCTCGCGCCCTGGTCGAGTAGCTGATCGAGGCAGTCCAATAACACCTGCACCTCGGCGGCGTGCAGGCCCGTGGTGGGCTCGTCGAGCACGAACAGGCAGCCGCTCGCGCGCGCCGTGAGGGCCTGCGCGACGCGGATGCGCTGCAGCTCACCGCCCGACAGCGTGCTGAGCGGCTGCTCGAGCGTGACGTAGCCGAGGCCCACGCGCGCGAATGGCTCGAGGCGCGTCGCGACGCTCGCGTCGCCCGCGAACAGCTCGCGCGCTTCGTCCACGGTGAGCGCGAGCACGTCGACGATGCTGCGCCCGCCCACCGTGATCTCGCGCGCCTCCTTGCGGAAGCGCGTGCCGTCGCAGGCTTCGCAGGGCGTGCGCACTTCTTCGAGGAACTGCATGTCGACCACGACTTCGCCGGTGCCTTCGCACGCCTCGCAGCGCCCGCCCGCGACGTTGAACGAGAAGTAGCCGGGCGTGAGGCCGCGCCTGCGCGCTTCGTGCATCGACGCGAAGCGCGCGCGGATGCCGTCGTAGGCCTTCGAGACCGTCGCGAGGTTCGAGCGCAGCGAGCGGCCCGGCGCCGTCGGCTCGACGATCGCGACTTCGCGAATACGCTCGGCGCCCTCGATCGCATCGCAATGGCCGCGTTCGGGTGTGCGCTGCACGTTGCCCACGAGCACGGAGCGCACGAGGCTCGTCTTGCCCGCGCCCGAGACGCCCGTCACGACGGCGAGCTGGCCGAGCGGAATCGTGACGTCGACGCCGTGCAGGTTGTGTGCGCGCGCGCCGCGGATGCGCAGGCTGCCGCTCGCGCGCGTGCGCCGCTCGCGCTTCACGCTGAACGCGCCCGACAGCGCGCGGCCGGTGAGCGAGGCGGGACTTGCCGCGACGTCGGTGACGCTGCCCTGCGCGACGATCTCGCCGCCGCGGCGCCCCGAGCCCGGGCCCATGTCGATCAGCAAGTCCGCCGCGCCCGCGATCTCGAGCGCGTGCTCGACCACGACGACGGTGTTGCCCGCGTCGCGGATGCCGCGCAGCACGTCGAGCAAGCGGTTCACGTCGCGCGGGTGCAGGCCCACGCTCGGCTCGTCGAGCACGTAGAGCGCCGCGGTGAGCGCGCCGCCGAGCGCGGTCGCGAGCTGGATGCGCTGCGCTTCGCCGCCCGAGAGCGTGCGCACTTGGCGATCGAGCGCGAGGTAGTCGAGGCCGACGCGCAGCGCAGTCTCGACGCGCGCGCGCAGCGCGTCGAGCACGCGCTTGCCGCGCGCCTCGCGTTCGCCTGATAACTCGAGCGCCGCGAGCCACGCGCCGAGCTCGCCGATCGTGAGCCGCGCGGCGTCGCCGATGGTGCGGCCCGCGAGCTCGACCGCGAGCGCCTCGGAGCGCAGCCGCGCGCCGCCGCAGCTCTCGCAAGGATCGAAGCGCCGGTAACGCGCGATCGCGACGCGCGCCTGCACCTTGTAGCGCCGCGATTCGAGCCACTCGAAGTAGCCCTTCACGCCGTACCACGCATCGTCGCCGCGGATCACCCACGCGCGGTCGGCCTCGCTGAGATCGCGCCACGCGACGTCGGTCGCGAGCCCGCGGTCGCGGCAGGCGCTCATCAGGTCGCGCTGGCAGCTGCGCGCGGACGGCGTCGCGAACGGCGCGATCGCGTTCTTCGCGAGCGTGCGCGCGGGGTCGGGGATCACGCGCTCGAGGTCGAGCGCCTGCGTGCGGCCGAAGCCGTGGCACGCGGGACACGCGCCGAGGGGACTGTTGAACGAGAACAGCGCGGGCTCGGGCGCGGGGTGCCGGCGCCCGCACGTGTCGCAGCAGAAGCCCTCGCGATAGACGCGGCGCGCGCCGCTCGCGGGCGCGACGACGAGCTCGCCCGCGCCGCGCAGGAACCCCGTCGCGATCGCCTCGGCGAGGCGCGTGCGCTGCTCCGCCGCGACTTCGAGGCGATCGATCACGAGCAGCGCCTCGCCGCGCAGCGCGCCGAGCTTGGTGGCGGAGATCTCCTCCACGTCCGCGAACGCGCCGTCCGCGAGCAACAGGCGGCGCAGCCCCTCCCGTAACAACTGCTCGCGCAGCTCCTTCGGCTTCGCCTTCGCGGGGAGCGCCACTGCGAGCACGACGCGCTCGCCCGCGAGCTCGCGCAGCACGCGCCCCGCGATCGCGTCGACCGTGCCGGGCTCCACCGCGCGCCCGCAGCAGCGCGTCTCACCGGCCTTCGCGAAGAGCAGCCGCAGGTGATCGAGGATCTCGGTGGCGGTGCCGATCGTGGAGCGCGCGTTCGTGACGCGGTTGCGCTGCTCGATCGCGATCGCGGGCGGCAAGTTCGTGATGAGGTCGACCGCGGGGCGCGGCAGCTTCTCGAGGAACTGGCGCGCGTAGGTCGAGAGCGACGCGACGTAGCGGCGTTGGCCCTCGGCGTAGAGGGTGTCGAACGCGAGGCTCGACTTGCCGGAGCCCGACGGCCCCGAGATCACCGTGAGCGCGCCCACGGGAATGCTGCAGCTCACGCCCTTCAGGTTGTGAGCGCGCGCTCCTTCGATGCGGATCTCGGCGGTCGCCACGGCGCGCGCAGGATGACGGCTCCCCTACGCAGCCGCGATCCCAGCGGACTCGCGGCCCCGGTGGTCGGCAAGCAACGAGGCCACTGTTCGACCTCCGCTCGCCTTCGGCTCGCTGCGCGCTTCGCTACCGCGTTGGCTTCGCTCGCCTTCGGCTCGCTGCGCGCTTCGCTTGCCTGCGTGCGCGCCTCAACCAACCATCGAGGGCTCTTCGTACACGAGCGTCACCGAGATGTACTCGCCCGTGGAGCTCTGCGTCATGTGCAGCACGTGCACGTCGTGGCTCGCGAAGAACTTGTTGAGGTCTTCCTCGATTTCCTTCGCGAGTCCGCGAACGACGAGACACTTCATCGACACTGTACGCACCCCCCGTTCAGGCGTGGCTACTTCGATCGTCCGCTCAGCCGCTCGACCTGACGCTTTGCTTCCGCCGCGTACTTCTCGCGCCCCTGCAGCTCTGCGGCGCTACCCAGGCGCTGCCAGCTCGCGAGATCGGGCTCGCGGTCGAGCGCGGTGTTGGCCTCGCGCAGCAGGAACGCGTCGCCGCGCTCGATGGCGACGGCGCACAGCTTCTCGAGCGCCTCGTGCGCGTTCGCCTTCTTCAGAAACGCGATCGCCTCGAGCTCGCGCTTCTGCGCGAGGTACGCTTCGCCGATCGCACGCGCGTGCGCGGCGTCGAGCGGCTTCTCGAGCTCGTGACGCCGCGCGAGCGGATCCGGCAGCGCACCCTTCTTTGCCATCAGTACCTCGGCACCTTCGCGTCCACCGTGATCGACCACGCGTCGATCCCGCCCGTGAGATTCGCGACGTTCGCGAAGCCCGCGTCGCGCAGCTGCGCACACGCCTTCGCGCTGCGCCCGCCCTTGTGGCAGTGCATCACGACGCGACGCTGCTTCCAGTCCGCGAGCTCGCCGAGCCGCGCGCCGAGCTGCCCGAGCGGGATCAGCTTCGCGCCCTCGATGCGCGCCTTCTCGAACTCGTGCGGCTCGCGCACGTCCACCAGCAACAACTCGCTCTTCGCCGCGAGCGCGCGCGCCAGCTCGGCGGCGGAGATCTCCGCGACCGCGTTCGCCTCGCGCGTGACGCCGCAGAAGCCTTCGTAGTCGATCAGCTTCGTCACGCTCGGATTCTTCCCGCACACCGGGCACTCGGGATCCTTCGCGAAGCGGAACTCGCTGAAGCGCATCGAGAGCGCGTCGTAGTGGAGGAAGCGGCCGATCAGCGGCTCGCCGATGCCGGTGATGAGCTTCACCGCCTCGGTCGCCTGAATCATCGCGATCACGCCGGGCAGGATGCCGAGCACGCCGCCCTCCGCGCACGACGGCACCGCGCCGGGCGGCGGCGGCTCGGGAAAGAGGCAGCGGTAGCAGGGGCCGCGCTTCGCATCGAAGGTGGAGGCCTGCCCCTCGAAGCGCAGGATCGCGCCGTACACGGTGGGCTTGCCTAACAACACGCAGGCGTCGTTCGAGAGGTAGCGAGTGGGGAAGTTGTCGGTGCCGTCGATGATCACGTCGTATGGGCGCATCAGCTCGAGCGCGTTCTCGGAGGTGATGCGCGTCTTGAAGCCGACCGCGTCGACATCGGGGTTCATCGCGCGCAGCTTTGCTAACGCGACATCCACCTTCGGCTTCCCCACGTCGTCCGTGCCGTAGAGCACCTGACGCTGCAGGTTCGAGGTGTCGACCACGTCGTCGTCGATCAGACCGATGTGACCGACGCCGGCGGCCGTCAGGTACTGCGCGAGCGGACAGCCGAGCCCGCCGGCGCCGATCAGCAGGACGCGCGCGTCGAGCAGCTTGCGCTGCCCCTCGACGCCGAAGTCGGGGAGGTTCAGGTGGCGCCGATAGCGCTCGTACTGCGCGGGCGTGAGCACCGGGGACGACATGCAGCGCACGGTACGACCCGCGCGGAGCCTCGCCAACGCGGGGCCTACTGGACGGTGACGCTCACCGCCTTGCGCGGGCGATCTTCGAAGCGCCAGCAGATCGCGACCTCGTCGCCGGCCTTCAGCGCGTCCCAGCTCGCGCGCCCAATCACCTGCGTGTCGGGCGCGCGCGCGAAGCCGATGTTGTCGTCGAGGCGCGAGTCGACGAACAACTTCTGCGGCCCGACCTCGCTGATCGCGCCGCGGAACTCGCGCATGCCGTCGGGGCAACCCGCGAGCGCGGGAATCGCAACGAGTGCGAGGGCTACACCGAGAAGTGTCGTGCGGAGTCCGTTGCGCATGATCGCCACCATCTTCGGTGCATGGACGCTGGTGCCGGAGGTGGGATTCGAACCCACACGGACCTCGCGGCCCGGGGGATTTTGAGTCCCCTGCGTCTGCCGTTCCGCCACTCCGGCGCAGGGCACACTGTGACGAACTCCGCTCGGCTTCGCCTCGCTGCGCGCACGCTGCTCCGACTTCGTCGTCGCTTGCGTGCTTGCGCTTCCCGAGCCGCGTTCGGTCGGAGCAACGAGATAGCAGCCCTTTGCGACTGTCCGCTCGCCTTCGGCTCGCTGCGCGCGAGCTACGCGCTTCGCGCGCTTGCTCGCTAGCGCTTCTCGAGCCGCGATCGTTCGCGGCCGCGAGGTTTGCTCGGCGGTCCGGCCAAGCTCCGCGTGATGCAGCCTTTACGCACCTGCGCGATGCCGATAGCTTGCCGCGCCTCTCGGGGCTGTAGCTCAGCTGGGAGAGCGCGTGAATGGCATTCACGAGGTCGTCGGTTCGATCCCGATCAGCTCCACCACGAACCGCGCAGGGCTAGGTCTTCGGACCTAGCCCTGTTGCTTCGTGAGCGCGATCTCGACGTCCTCGACGCGGCCGTCGCGCATGCGCGGCATCACGCCCACTTCGTCGAGGAACGCGTCGGTAGCGAGCGTCGCCGCGATCGCTTCGGCGGCCGCGCGCAGCGGCATCATCTTCGGCGCCGGGAAGAGGCCGCGCGCGACCCAGCCTTGGATGATGCGCGCCGCCTTGGCGGGCTCCCAGCTGGCGGCGAACTCGGTGTCGCTGGTGTTGCCGAGCGTGACGTGAACGAAGTCGAGCTCCGGGCACTCCATGCGCCACGAGGCGACGAGGCCGCTGAGCGCGAGCTTCGAGACGCTGTAGAGCGAGATGCCCGGCAGCGTCTGGCGCGCGGAGTAGGAGCCGACGTAGACCGCGCGGCCGCGGCTCGCGCGCAGGTGCGGGACGGCGGCGGCGGTGATCTGCGAGGCGCCGATCAGGTTGGTGTCGAGCACGCGGCGCCAGTCTTCGCGCGTCGCCTCGTCGAGGGTGATCAGCGGCGAGAGACCGGGTGCGTATACGAAGGCGTCGAGGCCGCCGAGCGCAGCGGCGGCGCCGTCGACTGCGCGGCGGCAGTCGGCATCGAGGGCGACGTCGCAGGCGAAGGCGTGGGCGCTCGCACCGCGCGCGCGGATCTCGGCGGCGAGGGACTCGAGGCGGTCGATGCGCCGCGCGGCGAGCGTGACCCTCGCGCCTGCGGCGGCGGCGATCTCCGCGAGCGCGCGGCCGATCCCCGAGGACGCCCCGACCACGAGCACGCGCCTGCCAGCGAGATCGAGCGACAGCGGCACGCGAGCCTCCGAGCGGGCGCGGATCCTGCCCCACGCCGTGCGCGCATCGCCAGAGTTTCGCGTGGGAGCAGGGGCACCCCTCGACGCGGATGCTCCTCGAGGGGCCCGCCCGCTGAAAACGCGCGCGCTCGGGGCGAGATTTTTCGGCGAGATCGGCAAGACTTGGGCTGAGCGAGCGGTGTTTTTGTTTCCCGGACCGCCCGTTGAAAAAAACCTGCGAAACATCCTTTCGAACCCTAATCACTCGGGCTAAGATCTGGGCGCTCGATTGATCCACGGAACCCGCTTCGGCGGGTTTTCTAATGCGGAGAGCTTTCGTGTTAGGTTCGCCGACCCGGGCTTCCTTGTTCTGCGCTCGCCACCTCGTCCGCGCGACGCCGATCTGGAGCGTCGCCGCGCGTCCGCGCCACGCGCGCTGACCTCGCAGCGAAGACGCTCTTCGCGAGCGTCACGGATGTCGCGCTCGCGCGAATCCCGCGCCGGGTCGGCTCGGCCGGCCGCGACTGGCTCGCGCTCGAGCGCGGAGTGGAAGCGCACGTCGCCTATCAGCGCGATGCAGCGCGCGGGGTCGCGAGCTTCGAAGCCGAAGTCGTCGTACGCGGCGAGCGAGCGCTCGGCGAGTGGCGGATCGTGCTCGGCGGGCGCTGCGATGGTGTGCGCACACGCGGCGACGGCGCGCTCGTCGTCGAGGAGCTGAAGCACGTCGCGCACGGCGGCGCACGCGCGTGGCTGCGCGAGGCTGCGAGCGTGCAGGCGCAGCTCTACGCGTGGCTGCTCGAGCCTGCGCGCGGCTCGCGCGTGCACGCGGAGCTCGTGTGGCTCGCGCGCGATGGGGCGGTGCGCGCGCGCGAGCCGGCGGCGCTCACGCGCGAGGAGACGCTCGCCGCGCTCGATGCCTGGGCGACCGAGGCGATCCGCAGCGCCGAAGCGCGCGAAGCCGAGCTCGCGCAGCGGCGCGCGGCGGCCACCTCGGTCGCGTTTCCGTTCGCGGCGCTGCGCGAGGGACAGCGCGAAGTCGTCGAGGCGACCGAGCGCTCGCTCGCCGCGCGCGAGCATCTCTTGCTCGAAGCGCCGACCGGGCTCGGCAAGACCGCGGCAGTCCTCACCAGCGCGCTGCGTTTCGCGCTCGGGAACGACCTGCGCCTGTTCGCGCTGACGAGCCGCACGCTGCAGCAGCGCCTCGCGATCGAAACGCTCCGCCGCATCGCGCCGCCGGGCGTGCGCGTCGCGGCGCATCTGCGCAATCGCACCTCGATGTGCGCGAACGGCGAAGTGAACTGTCACGAGGCAGTGTGCGGGTTCGCGCGCACGCATCACGCAGCGGTCGCGGAACACGACCTCCTGCGCATTTCGTTCGCCAGCGGCTTCGCGCTGCCGGTCGACGTGTTCGCGCTCGGCCGCGCGCGGGGCGCGTGTCCGTTCGAGCTGATGGCTGACGCCGCGCGAGTGGCCTGCGTCACCGTCGCCGACACGAACTACGCGTTCGACCCCGTCGTCGCGCTGCCGGAGCTGCGCGATCCCGCGGTGCTCGCGCGCTCTCTGCTCGTGATCGACGAGGCGCACGCCCTGCCCGCCCGCACGCGCGATGCGCTCACTGCGCGCCTCACCGCGTCGATGCTGCAAGAGGCGCACGATCGAGTCGCGCTCGGCAGCGCGCCGGTTCACGCGCGCATGCGCGAGGTGTTAGGGACGCTCGCGAGCGCGCTGGAGAGCTGCGTACACGACGTGGTGGGCGACGTGCCCGAGGCGTGCGTATCAGGCGGCTTCGCAGCGCGCGACGCCGAGGCGCTGCGCGAGCTCCTCGACCTCGCGATCGACGAAGTGCTCGCCGACCTCGCCGGCGATCCGGTGCTCGGCCCGCACGCAGCGTTTCTCGACGCCGCGTTCGGCGCGCTCGCCTACTTCGCCGCGCCTGTGAGCGGCTCGCACCGCGAGCTTGCCGGCCGCGCGGGCGGCGAGGCGTTCGTCGAGCGCGCCTGCGTCGATGCGGCGCCGCATCTCGCGCGGACGCTCGGCGGCGCGCACTCGGTCGTCGCGATGTCCGCCACGCTCTCGCCGCCGGAGTGGCACGCGCGCTTGCTCGGCCTCGACGAGAAGCGCCTCGCGGCCGTGCGCGTTCGCGGCGAGGACCGCAGCGCGCGGCTGCGCGTCGTGATCGACGCGCGCGTGCAGTGCACCTTCGAAGCGCGCGCGCGCGAGCTGCCGAAGCTGACGAAGCGCTTGTGCGCGCTCGCGGACGCTACACCCGGGAACACGCTCGTCGTGGGGCCGAGCTTCGCGTGGCTCGGGCACCTCGCGCGCGCGCTCGAGGACGCGGGACGCCGCGTCGCGTGCGAGCAGCCCGGCGCCGATGCGCGCGAGCGTGAGCGCTGGCTCGCGGCGCTGCGCGGCGAGCACGGCGTGCTCGCGCTCGCGATCGCGGGCGGCGCGTTCACCGAGGGCTTCGACACGAGCGGCCTCGGCCTGCGCGCGATCGCGGTGCTCGGGCCGTGCCTGCCCGCACTCGACGTGCGCGGTGAGCTTGCGCGCGAGCACTACGAGGAAACGCTCGGCGACGGCTTCGCGCTCGCCTACGCACTGCCGGGCATGACTCGCGTGATCCAATCGGTGGGGCGCCTGCTCCGCCAAGACGACGACCGCGGCGTCGTCGCGCTCTACGGCGCGCGCTTCTTGCGCGAGCCCTACCGCGCGCTGCTCCCCGAAGCGTGGCTGCGCGGCGGCGAGCCCGAAGATCTCGCGGCCGACCCGGCCAAGGCAGCGCGTGAGTTCTTCGCCGGATGACCAATTGGGGTCTGGCCCCAATTGGTCGGAAATCGACGATCCGTGCCAGACACCGATTGACGGGTTCGTCACGCGCGCGGCGCGTCGCCCCCGCGGCCGCACAGCTTCGACACGATCGCCACGATCGGCTCGACGCCCTCGGCGAGCGCCTGGCGCGAGATGCTCTCGTTCGGCTGATGCGCCTCGGCGAGGTCGCCGGGGCCGCAGATCAGCGAGTCGATGCCGGCCACAGCGAAGCGCCCCGCGTCGGTGCAGTAGGGCGCGCCGCCGACTTCGCCCTGCGCGAAGGCGGCGCAGAGCGCGTGCTCGAGCGCGGTGCCGCGCGCGGTGAGCAGCCCGGGAGCCGCGAGCGCCGGCAGCACCTCCACTTCGAGTGCGAGCTCGCTGCCCGGGTCGCGCAGCGGCGTGCCTAACAACCGCTCGCGCGCCTCGCGCCACAGCGCGAGCGCGTCCTCGTCAGGCAGCGGGCGGTAGCTCACCGCGAGCGAGCACGCGTCGGCGATCATGTTCGTGGCGCTGCCGCCTTGGATCGTGCCGAGGTTGAACGTGGTGTAGGGCGCCTCGGGGAAGAGCGCGGCGAAGCGCGCGCTCGGCCTCGCACGCCGCTCCGCCTGCAGCTGCCCGAGCCTGCGCGCCACCTCCGCGGCTCCCGCGATCGCGTTCGCGCCCGCTTCGGGCACGCTCGAGTGACCGCCGCGACCGCTCACTCGCACGTGAAACTCGACGATGCCCTTGTGCGCGTGGAACACGCGCCCCGAGGTCGGCTCCCCGATCCACGCGAGTCGCGGCAGCGGCGTCGCGCCTAACAACTGCGGCAGCTCGGGCACGAGGCGCTGCGCGCCGAGGCAACCGATCTCCTCGTCCGCAGTGAACAACAACACGACCGGGCGCTCGAGCTTCGAGGGGTCGAGGTGCTTCAGTGCCTCGAGGCACTGCGCCAGGAAGCCCTTCATGTCCGTGCTACCGCGCGCGACCAAGCGGTCGCCGTTATTGCTGAGCCGCAGCGGATCGCGAGTCCAGCCGGGTTGATCCGCGAAGGGCACCACGTCGGCGTGGCCGGAGAGGATCAGCCCGCCCGGTTCGTCCGGGCCCAGCACCGCCACGAGGTTCGCCTTGGCCAGGGCCCCGTCGCCCCATCTCTGCAGGGCGACGCGCGCGCCCGAGTCCGCACACCGCGACGCCATTGCCTCCATCAGGGCGATGTTGCCCCGGACGCTCACAGAGTCGTGAGCAACGAGCTCGCCGAGAACGGCCTCGATCTGGGACATTTCAACTCCATAGCCCCTGGGGGCAGTCAACTTTCTATCCGAGATCGTCGATTTGATGAGTCAGAGGTCACCGATCCGGTTGATTTGGTGCGATGAAAGCGCTTTTCTTGTCCGACTCTTCTTCTCGACTCGAGACTTCGGGAGCGCACATGCCGAATCCGACCCAGCGACCCCTCACCGGCGCCGAAGTGCTGATCCGCTGCCTCGAGCGCGAGGGGGTCGAGTACATCTTCGGGCTCTCCGGCGGAGCCGCGATGCCGATCTTCGACGCGCTCGTCGACTCGAAGATCAACCTCATTCTCGTCCGGCACGAGCAAGGCGCCACCCACATGGCCGACGGCTACGCGCGCGCGACCGGCAAGCCGGGCGTCGTGCTCGTGACCTCGGGCCCCGGCGCGACGAACACGGTGACGGGCCTGCTCACGGCGCAGATGGATTCGGCGCCGATCATCGTGATCTCGGGCCAGACGATTCGCGCGAACCTCGGCAAGGACGCGTTCCAGGAAGCCGACGTCACGGGCATCACCTACCCTGTCGTGAAGCACAGCTACATGGCGCGCGAGGCGAACGACATCCCGCGCATCATTCGCGAGGCGTTCCATCTCGCGACCACGGGCCGGCCCGGTCCCGTGCTGATCGACGTGCCCAAGGACGTGAGCCAGGGCCCGGGCGAGGATCGAGTTGTTACGGAGGTCGACCTGCCCGGCTACCGCGTGCCGCAGCGCGGAAGCAGCGCAGACATCGAGCGCGCCGCGCAGCTGCTGATGCGCTCGCGCCGCCCCGTGCTCTACGTCGGGCACGGCGCCGTGATCAGCGGCGCGGGCAAAGAGGTGATGGCGCTCGCCGAGAAGCTGCGCGCGCCGCTCGTGAACACGCTGCTCGGCAAGGGCGCCGCCGACGAAACGCACCCGCTGCATCTCGGCATGCTCGGCATGCACGGCACCGCCTACGCGAACAAGGCCGTCACGCACTGCGACCTGATCCTCGCGATCGGCGCGCGCTGGGACGACCGCATCACCGGCAAGGTCGACGAGTTCTGCGTCGGCGCGACGAAGATCCACATCGACGTCGATCCGTCCGAGTTCAACAAGGTGTTACGGCCGGACGTGTGCATCCTCGGCGACGCGAAGGCCGTGCTCGAAGACCTGATCCCGCGCGTGGGCCCGCTCGACACGAGCGCGTGGCTCGCCGAGTGCGAGGGCTGGCGCAGGAAGTACCCGCTCAAGTACGCGAAGAAAGGCGGCCTGCGCGCGCAGCACGTGCTCGATCGCCTCGACGCGCTCACCGAGGGCCGCGCGATCGTCACGACCGACGTGGGCCAACACCAGATGTGGGCCGCGCAGTTCTGCCGGACGCGCGAGGGCCGGCGCTGGATCTCGAGCGGCGGCGCCGGCACGATGGGCTTCGGCTTCCCCTCGGCCATCGGCGCACAGTTCGGCCGGCCCGGCGAAGAGGTCTGGACCGTCGTGGGCGACGGCGGCTTCCAGATGACCCTCTGCGAGCTCGCCACTGCGGCGATCCACAAGCTGCCGGTGAAGGTGCTGATCATCAATAACAACTACCTCGGCATGGTCCGCCAGTGGCAGGAGCTGTTCTTCGAGAACCGCTACAGCGGCGTCGATCTCGAGGGCAACCCCGACTTCGTGAAGCTGGCCGAGGCGTACGGCGTGAAGGGGTTGCGCATCACGCGGCCGGGCGACGTCGACCGCAAGATCAAGCAGGCGCGCACACACAAGGGGCCGGTGGTGCTCGTGGCGGAGGTGGTCAAGGAGGACAACGTGTTCCCCATGATTCCCGCCGGTGCGCCGATCGCGAACATGATCATCGAGGCGCCGAAGACGCGAATGGAGAAGCCGGTCGGGAGCACCTGAGACCGCGCGTCCACTCGAACTTCTCGCTCCCAGGAGATCGCCCATGAGCGCTGATCCGATCCTTTCCAGCATCGAGGCCCAAGACGGCCGCGTCGCGCGCGCGAGCCGGCGCGATCTCCACACGATCTCGCTGTACGTCAACAACAAGCCCGGCGTGCTGGTGCGCGTCGCGCTCGTGTTCGCGCGCCGCGGCTTCAACATCGAGAGCCTCGTGGTCTCGCCCGCGGTGCACGGCGACTTCTCGCGCATGACGATCACGTGCTCGGGCGATCCCGAGACGCTCGAGCAGATCATCAAGCAGCTCGCGAAGCTGGTGGACGTGGTGCACGCGATCGACCACACGGGCGACTCGTCCTACGAGACCGAGATCGCGCTCGTGAAGGTGCGCAGCGCGCCGAACGAGCGGACCGAGGTGCTGCAGATCGCCGAGCACTACGGCGCGAAGGTGGTCGACTTCGGCGCCGACTCGTTGATGCTGCGCGTCTACGGCTCGAGCGAGAAGCTCGACGCGTTCCTCGCCCTGCTCAAACCGCTCGGCCTCGCCGAGCTCGTGCGCAGCGGCAAGATCCTGATGGCGCGCGGGCTGCAAGAGACTTGATCGCGGGGACTGCGCCTGACCTTGGCGCGCAGCGCGCGCTTCGTTGGGCGCTCTTCTACGCGGGGATCGCAGGCGCGTGGCTTGCGCTCGCCGCGCTGCACCTCGACTTCACGCGCCTGCGCATCGGCAGCAGCCTCGCGGGCGACGCGTTCTGGCGCGCGCTGTGCGCGAGCGCGCCGAGCTTCCCGGCGATGCTCGCGATGTGGTCGCTGATGAGCGTCGGGATGATGGCCCCCGCCGCGGTGCCGCTGCTGCGCACGTACGACGATCTCGTGCACGCGCGCGCCGCAAACGCGCGCGGCTTCTGGGCGCTGCTCGCGGGCTTCCTCGCGGTGTGGCTCGCGTTCTCGCTCGCCGCGGCGGGCGCACAACTCGCGCTCCAGCGCGCCGGCCTCGTCGCGCCCGACGGCAGCAGCAGCTCGCGCGCGCTCACGTCGGCGCTGCTCGCGCTCGCGGGCGCGTACCAATTCACGCCGCTGAAGCACGCCTGCCTGCGCGCCTGCCGCGCGCCGATCACGCGCTTCCTCGGCGACTGGCGCGGCACCCTCGCGTACGCGTTTCGCAAGGGCGCGGTCGAAGGCGCGCTGTGCCTCGGCTGCTGCTGGGCGCTGATGGCGCTCGGCTTCGCGCTCGGCGTGATGAACCTCGCGTTCATGGGCCTCGCGATGCTCGTGATGATCGCGGAGAAAACCGGCGCGCTCGGCGCGCGCGGGACTCGCGTGCTCGGCGCCGCGCTGTGCGCCGCGTCCCTAGCAGTTTGGCTCTGAGGAGAACCCATGCCTTCGTGGTCAATTCGCGGCGAGCTGATCCTGAACTGCAACTGCACCGTGTTCTGCCCGTGCGTGATCTCGCTCGGCAAGCACCCGCCGACCGAGGGCATCTGCCAAGCCTGGGCCGGCGTGCGCATCGACGACGGCCACTACGGCGCCGAGCGCCTCGCGGGCCTGAACGTCGCGCTGCTGCTCGAAATCCCGGGCCAGATGGCGCGCGGCAACTGGAAAGCCGCGGCCTACATCGACGAACGCGCGAGCGATGCCGCGCACCAAGGCCTGGTCGAGATCTTCTCCGGCCGCGCCGGCGGCAGCACCGGCCTCTTCTCCGTGCTCGTGAGCGAGTTCTTGGGCGCGGAGAAGGCGCCCGTCGTCTACGAGACCGAGGGCAAGACGCGCCGCCTCACCGTGGGCAAGAGAATCCAAGGCGCCGTCGAGCCCGTCCCCGGCGCGCGCCCCGGCGAAGACATCGTCGTGACGAACAGCAACTACTGGATGGGCCCCGACGTCACGGTCGCCACCGCGACGAAGGGCCGCGTGCGCGCGTACGGCCGCGTGTGGGACTTCGACGGCAGGAGCGCGGAGATCTGTCAGATCAACTGGAGCTGGGGGACGCGGTGAGGTCGCACTCGCGCCTTGCCAACTCGCGTGCGTCGGCAACGAACGCCTCGATGGCGCCTGCCTGCGATCTCCCTGCCTCGAACCACGCGCTCACCAACCCCGTGGAGTCGAGCGCTGTCACCCATGCGCGCCCCGACGACTCCCGCGAGACGACGAATCCGTCCGCCAGGAGCGCTCGGCAGAGTTCCAGATTCACCCGCGTGGCGGCGTGGCCTTCGCAGTGCACTGCCTCGGCGAGTTTGGGGGCCAGCCATCTCGCCCTCAGCCACAACGATCGGTCCGCGGCCTTCGCGCGAACCCGAACGCTGCGATCGCACAACCCGCGAATCACGAGGGCGTCGACCAGATCAGTCGGCGTCTCGGGGCCCAGCGCGACAAGCGCATTGAACCTCACACCCGCATGCGAGCTCTCAGACATCGCGATCACTGCTTCGCGAGCGGCTTGATGCGTTCGCGTGAGGTCGCGAAGCATGTCGCAACCGACACTGAGGCGCGCTTTCCGACGGCTGGTGGAAATCGCAACGATCTCTTGGAGGTCGTGTGTCGACGCATCGACGTTCGTCTCGACTCGCCCGTACGCCGAGAGCGCAGCGAGAATCGGATCGACGTCCAGCGGTGATCGTGCGCGGAGATAGGAGTCGATCCAGTCCTCGAGCAGCTTCCTGCGCCCTCCCGTCACCTACGCCCCTCACTCATCCGTGACGCACCCCTCGCTCGCGCTCTTCACGGTGCGGATGTATTTCGCGAGCGTGCCGCGCGTCGCTTTGAGCGGCGGCGCGGTCCAAGCGGCGCGGCGCTTCGCAATCTCCTCGTGCGGGACGTGCAGCTCGATCAGGTTCTTTTTCGCGTCGATCTCGATGCGGTCACCGTCCTTCACGAGTGCGATCGGTCCACCCTCCTGCGCTTCGGGGCAGACGTGGCCGATGATGAAGCCGTGCGAGCCGCCGCTGAAGCGGCCGTCGGTGATGAGCGCGACCTTGTCGCCGAGCCCGGCGCCCATCAGCAGCGACGTGGGCGAGAGCATCTCGGGCATGCCCGGCCCGCCCTTCGGGCCCTCGTAGCGGATCACGATCACCGAGCCCGCGCGGATCTTCCCCTGCTCCGCCGCGGCGACCATGTCCTCCTCGCTGTCGAACACCTGCGCGGGGCCGGAGAACGTGAGGCCCTCTTTGCCCGTGATCTTCGCGACGCTGCCGTCGGGCGCGAGCGAGCCGCGCAGGATCTGGATGTGGCCCGTCTCTTTGATCGGGTCGTTCAGCGCGCGCACGATCGGCTGGCCAGGTGTTAGGGCCGGCAACTCGCGCAGATTCTCCGCGAGCGTCTTGCCCGTCACGGTCATGCAGGAGCCGTCGAGCATCCCTGCGCCGAGCAGGAACTTCATCACCGCGGGCGTGCCGCCCGCCTTGTGCAGATCCTCCATCACGTACTTGCCGCTCGGCTTGAAGTCGCACAGCAGCGGCGTCTTGTCGCTGGCGCGCTGGAAGTCGTCGAGCGTGAGCGGCACGCCCACGCTGCGCGCCATCGCGATCAGGTGCAGCACGAGGTTGGTGCTGCCGCCGAGCGCGATCGCAGTGACCATCGCGTTCTCGAAGGCGGCGCGCGTCATGATGTCGCGCGGCTTGAGATCGAGCTCGAGCAGGCGGCGCACTGCGGCGCCGGCGCGCCGGCACTCGTCGAGCTTCGCCGGATCGACTGCGGGAATGCTCGACGAGTACGGCAGCGACATCCCGAGCGCCTCGATTGCGCTCGCCATCGTGTTCGCGGTGTACATGCCGCCGCACGCGCCCGCGCCGGGGCAGGCGTGGCGCACCACGTCGACGCGCTCGTCCTCCGTGATGCGCTGCGCGAGCCACTCGCCGTAACACTGGAATGCGCTCACCACGTCGAGCGGCGCGCCCTTCTGCGACACGCCCGGCTTGATCGTGCCGCCGTACACCATCAGCGAGGGGCGATTCAGGCGGCCCATCGCGATCAGGCAGCCGGGCATGTTCTTGTCGCAGCCCGGGATCGAGACGTTCGCGTCGTACCACTGCGCGCTCATCGTCGTCTCGATCGAGTCCGCGATCAGGTCGCGCGACTGGAGCGAGAAGCTCATGCCGTGCGTGCCCATCGAGATGCCGTCGGACACGCCCACGGTGAAGAAGCGCATGCCGATCATGCCCGCGCTCTGCACGCCCTCGCGCACCGCGTCGGCGAGCGCGCCGAGGTGCATGTTGCAGGGGTTGCCGTCGTACCACATGGCGGCGATGCCGACCTGCGGCTTGTGCAGATCCGCCTCGCTCATGCCGGTCGCGTGCAGCATCGCCTGCGACGCGCCCTGCGATTTCTCTTCGGTGATGCGCGCGCTGATCTTGTTGAGCTTCGTTGTCACGAGCGGCCCTTTCGAGAGAAAGAGCAGCCTATCATCGCGCGCCCTGCGCAGCAGGACTCGGAGGCCGCGCTTGCTCGCGAGATCGCTCATGCCGCTCGGCCTCGTGACACTGCTCGGTGTCGCGGGCGCGCACGCGCAGGCGGCGCCCGCTCGCCCGTACGCGCTCACCGAGCAGCGCGAGCCCTGCGCGGCCTACGAGCCGCTGCGCGCGCCGTTCTTCGGCGACACGCACGTGCACACCGCCTACTCGCAGGACGCGAGCACGCAGAGCACGCGCACGACGCCGCGCGACGCCTACCGCTTCGCGCGCGGCGACGCGCTCGCGATTCAGCCGTGGCGCAGCGATGGCAGCTCGATGCGCAGCGTGCGGATCGACCGTCCGCTCGACTTCACGGTTGTTACGGACCACGCCGAGCAGATCGGCGAGGTGCACATCTGCAAGACGCCCGGCACACCCGGGCACGACTCGCTCGTGTGCCGCCTCTACCGCAGCTGGCCGCGCGCCGCGTTCTTCGTGATGAACGCCGCCTACTCCGCGGGCGGCGAGCGCTTCGGCTTCTGCGGCGAGAACGGCGCCGCGTGCCTCGAAGCGGCGCAGCACGTCTGGCGCGACACGCAGGCCGCCGCGGAGGAGGCGTACGACCGCAGCGCCGGATGCCGCTTCACGAGCTTCGTCGGCTACGAGTGGACCGCGGGCGTCGACGCCGGGAAGAACCTGCACCGCAACGTGATCTTCCGGAACGCGCTCGTGCCGAAGCTCCCGCTCAGCACGATGGAGACGGGGCCGAACGCGATGGCGCTGTGGGACGCGCTCGCGCGCGAGTGCACGGCGGGAACGCCCGGCTGCGAGGTGCTCACGATCCCGCACAACTCGAACCTCGACGGCGGGCTGATGTTCGCCTCGGCGCGCTCGCTCGGCGGCGCCGTCGACGCGCAGGAGGCGCGCATGCGCGCGTTCTGGGAGCCGCTCGTCGAGGTGATGCAGCACAAGGGCGACTCGGAGTGCTTGTTAGGCGGCGACACGACCGACGAGGCGTGCGGGTTCGAGAAGCTCCCGTACGACAACTTCGGCGGGCGCTACATGGGCTTCCGCGGCAACCCTCCGCAGCGCGGCCAGTACGCGCGCGAGGCGCTGAAGCGCGGCCTCGCCCACGACGCCGCGCTCGGCGCAAATCCGTTCCGCTTCGGCCTCATCGCGAGCACCGACACGCACCTCGGCACGCCGGGCCTCGCGAGCGAGGCGGCGTTCCCCGGCCACGGCGGGGCGGGCGCCGCGGACGCGACGACGCTGCCGCCCGGCTTACCCGACGCGGTCGAGTTCGGCCCCGGCGGCCTCGCGGTCGTGTGGGCGGAGGAGAACACGCGCGACGCGCTGTTCGCCGCGATGCGCCGGCGCGAGGTGTACGGAACGAGCGGCACGCGGCCCGTGGTGCGCTTCTTCGGCGGCGCCGATCTGCCCGAGAGCTTGTGCAGCGACTCCGAGCTCGTGGCGCAGGGGTACGCGCACGGCGTCCCGATGGGCGGCGAGCTGCGCGCGAGCGCGTCGAGCGACGCTCCGCGCTTAGCAGTGCTCGCGACCAAGGATCCCGGAACGCGCGCGGAGCCCGGCAGCGACCTGCAGCGCATCCAGATCGTGAAGGGCTGGCTCGACGCGAACGGAGCGACGCACGAGCGCGTGGTCGACGTCGCGGGCGGCGAGAACGGCGCGAGCGTCGACAGCGCGACGTGCGAGCCGCGCGGCGCGGGCCACGCGCGCCTGTGCGCCGTGTGGCGCGACGACGACTTCGACCCGCGCGAGCGCGCCTTCTACTACGCGCGCGTGCTCGAGAACCCGACCTGCCGCTGGAGCCAGCGCGTGTGCGTGGCGAAGCGCGTCGACTGCGCGAAGCCCGCGACGATCGGTGACGGTCTCGAAGCGTGCTGCGCGCCGGAGCACCCCCGCGTGATCCAAGAGCGCGCCTGGACGAGCCCGATCTGGGTATCGCCCGAGTGAAGCGTCCGCTCGTACGCTTCGTGTTGTTAGGCGCGGCGCTGTTCGCGCTCGACCGCACGCTCGGCGCGCAGCTCGCGAGCGAGCCGCCGCCGTTCGCGCCGGGTAGCCTCGTGAGCGACGACGAGCTGCTCTATCGCGAGGCGACGCTCCGCGGCTGGCACGAGAGCGACGCGGTGGTGCGCCGCCGACTCGCGATGAACCTCGCCTTCGCCGAGGGCGAGCGCGGGCGCGACGAGGACGCACTCGTGCGAGACGCGCTCGCGCTGGGCATGCACGAGAGCGACGTCGTCGTGCAGCGCCGCCTCGTGCAGAAGATGCGCCTCGCGTTCGCGCAGTCTGGACGCGCGCAGGAGCCGAGCGAGGCGGAGCTCGCCGCGTTTCTCGCAGCGCACCGCGCGCGCTGGACCGAGGCGCCGCGCGTGCGCGCGACGCAGCTCTACTTCACGACGCGGGCGCGCGCAGAGGCGGTCGGCGCGCAGCTCCCACGCGACGCGTCCGCCGCGCTCGGGCTCGGCGAGCCCCTGCCCTTCGCCGCGCAGCTCCCTTCGCTCTCGCACGCCGAGCTCGCGCGCCAGCTCGGCGCCGCCTTCCCGGATGCGGCGTTCGCGCTCGCGCCCGGCGCGTGGAGCGCGCCGATCGAGTCCGCGTACGGCTGGCATCGCGTGTTCGTGCACGAGCGCACGCCCGCGCGCGAGACGCCCCTCGCAACCGTGCGCAGCGAGGTGCGCGAAGCACTGCTCGCGGAGCGCGGCGACGCCGCGGTACGCAGCGCGCTCGCCCAGCTGCGCGTGCGCTGGCGGCTCGCGCCCGACGCGGGGTACGAATGACGGGGACGTTCTGGCCGAAACGCAGCTCGTCGCTCCTTCGGCGGCGGGTTGTCCTTGCGTGCGCTGCCGTCCCGCTCCTCGCGCTCGCGCCTTCCGCCACCTCCGCTCACAACCTCGCGCCCGCCTACCTCGAGCTGCGCGAGCTCGCGGGCGGCGAGGTCGCGGTGCTTTGGAAGCAGTCCGCGGTGATCCCGCGCGGTGTACGGCTCGAGCCGCGGCTGCCGTGCCCCGACGCGAGCGAGCCCGCCGCGCGGCTCGACGCGGAGGCGGTCGTGCTCGAGTGGCGCATCGCGTGCGGCGGTGAGCTGGTCGGCCGCTCGCTCTCGGTCGACGGGCTCGCCGGCAGCGGCGTGGACACCGTGGTGCGCGTCGCGCTCGCGGATGGACGCGAGGTGCGCGCAATCCTCAGCGAGGCGGCGCCGGCGCTGGCCGTGCCCGCGCGCGAGAGCAGCGCGCGCGTCTTCGCGAGCTACCTGCGCCTCGGTGCGGAGCATCTCGCGAGCGGCCTCGATCACGTGCTGTTCGTCGCGGGGCTCGCGCTGCTGCTCGGCGCGACGCGGCGGCTCGTCGTCGCGATCACCGCCTTCACGCTCGGCCACAGCGCCACGCTCGCGCTCGCCGCGCTCGGCGTCGTCGCGCCGCCGCAGTCGCTCGTCGAGGTCGCGATCGCGGCGACGATCGTGGCGCTCGCTCTGGCGCTGGCGCGGGCGCCGGCGGATGAGCAGCGCGCAGTCGGCCCTCGCGGCATCGCCCGCCACCCCGCGCTCCTCCCGTTCGCGTTCGGCCTGCTGCACGGCCTCGGCTTCGCGGGCGCGCTCGCGGAGCTCGGTCTCCCGCAGCACGCGATTCCGCTCGCGCTGCTCGCCTTCAACGTCGGCATCGAGCTCGGCCAGCTGGGGATCGTCGCCCTGCTGCTCGGCGCGCTGTGGCTACTGCGCCGCGCAGTTTCCGCGCGCGCCACTTCCCCCGGGCTGCCGCGCTTCGCGCGCGAGCTGCCCGCCAGCGCGATCGGCGCGCTCGGTGTGTTCTGGTGCCTCGACCGCGCGGCGGCGCTGTTGTTCCCGTAGCTTCCGCCGCCCGCGAAGGAGAAGGCGATGGCCGCGCCCCACAAGTTCCGCTTCGGCGTGCAGCTCTCGTCGCTGCCGGCCGCCGACTGGAAGGCGCGCGTCCAGCAGATCGAGCGCTGGGGCTACGACTCGATCTTGTGGCCCGACCACTTCTTCTTCCCCGAGTGGGATCCCGTGGTGGCGCTCTCGGCGGTCGCCGCCGCGACCTCGCGCATCAAGACCGGCACGCTCGTCTACGGCGTCGACTACCGGCATCCCGTCGTGCTCGCGCGCTCCGCGGCCACCGCGCACGCGCTCTCCGGTGGGCGCGTCGAGTTCGGCATCGGCGCGGGCTGGACCGAGGCCGACTACGCCGAGGCGGGCATGCGCTACGACGCGGCAGGCGTGCGCGTCGAGCGGCTCGAAGAGGCGCTGCACGTGATCAAGGGCATCTGGTCGCAGGAGCGTACGACTTACGCGGGGTCGAGTTATCAGGTGACGGGCGCGCAGCGCGCGGTCGAGCTCGCCACGACGCCGCGCATCCTGATCGGCGGCGGCGGCAAGAAGGTGTTGGGGGTCGCGGGCCGTCACGCGGACATCGTCGGCATCAACCCCAAGGTGGCCGAGGGCAAGATCACCGCGAACGCCGCGCGCGACGGCATGCTGGAGCGCACGCGCGAGAAGATCCGCTGGGTGCAGGCGGCCGCGGCGGCCGCAGGCCGCGACTTCGCGCAGCTCGAGCTGAACGCGCTCGTGTTCGGCACGGTGATCACGGACGACGCCAAGCCCGTGCGCGAGTTCCTCGGCAAGCAGTCGGGCATGAGCCCCGAGGACGTCGCCGCCTGCCCGCTCTACCTCGTGGGCTCCGCGCGCGAGATCCGGGACACGCTGCTGCGCCGCCGCGAAGAGCTCGGCTTCTCGTACATCGTGATCCAAGGCCGCGATTTCGCGCTGCTCGAGAAGTTCGCGGCGGAGGTCGTGGCGCCACTCACGGCTGCGGACGCGCGATGACGAAGCTCGGCATCGACTTCGAGAACACGGACCGCACCTGGTGGGAAGCGGGCGGGGCCGAGCTCTGGGAAGGCATCACCGGCGACCGCGATGCAGGCTCGATCGTGGTGGACGACGACCTCGCGGCGTCGTGGCTCACCGCCGCGTCCGCGATTCCGGGCTGGGCGACCGGCCCCGAGTACGCGCCGCATCCAATCCGCGCGGCGTCGCTGAGCGAGGACGATCCGGACGCGTGAAGGAGCGCGGCGGGAGCAGCGGCGCGGGCGCGTGGTTGTTAGGACTTCGGCTGGTTGCGAAAGGGAGACTGCGATGGGTCTGGTCGAGCGCGTGAACGACGAAATGAAGGGGGCGCTGAAGTCGAAGCAGGCCGAGCGCCTCGTCGCGCTGCGCAACATTCGCGCAGCGTTCCTCTACGAGATGAAGAAGGACGGCGCGTCGACGCTCGCCGACGAGGCGGCGATCGCTGCGCTGCGCAAGCTCGAGAAGCAGCGCCAGGAATCGATCGAAGCGTTCAGCAAGGGCGGGCGCGAAGAGATGGCCGCCGCCGAGCGCGCCGAGCTCGCGGTGATTCAGGCGTTCCTGCCGAGCCTCGCGGACGAGGCGACGACTTCGCGCTGGGTGGACGAGGCGATCGCTGCGAGCGGCGCCACCTCCGCGAAGGAGCTCGGCAAAGTGATGGGCGCGCTGATGAAGGCGCACAAGGGCGACATCGACGGCAACCTCGCCCGCGCGATCGCAGCCAAGAAGCTCGGCGGATAGCGAGCCGCGGCCGTGGCGACGGAGCGCACCGCTCGCGGGCGCACGCTCGCTTGGGCCGCGTGCGCGGCGTGGGCGCTGCTGATCTTCGCGACCGTGCCGTTCGCGCGCGTGCTCGAGCGCTACGTCGTGGAGCGCCTCGGTGCGCAGGCGTTTCTCGCGGCGGTGCTCGCCGCGCTCGCGCTCGGCGGCGCGTTCGCGTGGCGCGCGTTCGCGCAGCTCGGCGCGCGCGCTCGGTTCGCCCTCGTGCTCGGCGTCGCGCTGTACGCCGCCGTGGCGTGGCGGCTACGCGGCAACGCCGTCGAGGCGTTGCACATCATCGAGTACGGCGCGCTCGGGCTGCTCGCGCTCCGCGCGCTCGCGTTCGGCCCGCGCGACGCCCTGCTCGCGCCGAGCGCCGCGCTGCTCGCAGGGTGCGTCGGGCTCGTGGACGAGGGTCTGCAGTGGCTCGCCCCGAAGCGCGTGTGGGATCTGCGCGAAATCGGCATCAACGCGCTCGCCGCGGCGGGGGGACCCGCGCTGCTCGCGCTCGCGTGGACGCTGCTCGGCGCCTCGCTGCTGAACACGTCTGCGCGGGTCGCCCGGCTCGCGCACGTGGTCCCCGCGCTTGGCGCGCAGGAAACAGGCATGGTCGACTACGGCGTGCTGCACGAGCTGTCAGGGGCCGGCGCGTTCCCGTCGCGCCTCGACGCCGCGGACTGGGCGGCCGCGGGCGCCGCGCTCGCGACGAATGCTCGCGCGAACGCACTCGCGCCGCGCGACGCCGATCCGTCGCCCTACGCCACGTTCCTCGCGGAGCACACCGCCGTGAGGGATCCGTTCCTGCACGAGCTGCGCGTGCACCTGTTTCGCCGCGACCGCTACGTCGAGACCGCGGACGCGCATCGCGACGACCCCGCGTGGCGCGCGCGCGACATGACCGTCGCCGCGCGCGAGAACGTGTTCCTCGAGCGCTTCGCGCCGCGCACGCTCGCGGCGGGCGGGCTCGCCTGGAGCGAGGCTCAGCGGGCGGAGCGCGGCGCGCTCGATCTCGGAACGCCCTATCGCAGCCGCGTCGCCGAAGCGGTGGTCACGCGCGTCCGCGAGCGCGACGTCGCGATCGTGTGGGCGCTGGGCTTCGTCGCGCTCGCGATCTCGGCTCTGCGCATTCGCGCGCGCCGCTAGCTCTCAGCCAGCGGCTGCCGGCTTCGGCTCGCCGCGGAAGAGCCGCCGGATTGCCCGCGCGATCCAGAACATCAGCAGCGCCACGAGGACGAGCAGGACGCCCGCGACACCGAGCGCGACGTAGGGGTGCTCGATCAAGAGGTAGACGAGGCCCGCGAAGCTGAGCTCTTCCGCGAGCGAGAGGCCCCAGTTCGAGAACGGCTCCGGGCTCGTGTTCGCGGAGAGGCGCACGCCGGACTTCATGCCGTGCACCGAGAGCGCGACGCCGCCCGCGAGCAGCGAGGCCGCAGCGCGCCAGGTGTCGGGCGCGTCACCGAGCGCGGCGTAGGCGAGCAGCGAAGCGGCGGGAACCTTCACGAACGTGTGCACCGCGTCCCAGATCGAGTCGAAGGCGGGCACCTTGTCGGCGACGAACTCGGCGACGTAGAGCGCGCTCGCCAGCAGCGCGACCGGCAGCGCGCCGAGCACTTCGAGCTGCCCCGGCAGATCGAGCACGCCGGCGTACTGCAGCGAGCCGAGCGCGGCGACGGTGCCGTACACGCGCAGGCCGGAGCCCGCAGCGGCGCCGGCCGCGAGACCGAGGTGTGCGAGCAGGTCTGGTGACATGCGAGTGCTCCGGTGAGTGCCGCGAGCTCGGCGCAGCGGAGACGCGAAGCGCGCCGAGAAAGTTCAGCCGCGCCCGAAGGCGAAATCGCGGAGCTCGCGTCTGACGCGAAGTTGGCGATTTCGCGCGGAGCCCCGCCTACACGCCCAGCGCCTTCTTGATCCCCTTGATGCCGCCCGCGTAGATGCCCTCGACCATCGTGATGCCCTGTGCGTCGCTGATGCCCTTCGGCTCGAACGAGCTGCTCCACTCGATGCGCGTCGCGGCGCCGTCCTCGGCGAGCTGGATGCGCGCGAGGTAGCCGGTGAGCGGGAGCGCGCCCGCGATGATCGAGTAGTCGAGCGTGCGGCGCGCGGCATCGAGCAGCTCGCAGCGCTCTTGGATCTGCGCGTCGTTCGGCAGCGTGATCGTGCGGACTGCGCCGACGCCCGAGCCGACGCACGTGACGCTCTTGAAGCCGCTCGAGTAGCGCTGGATCCCGCCGAAATCGCCGATCAGTTCCCAAACCTTTTCGATCGGCGCGTTGATGCGATCCGAAACCTTGACGCTCGCCATGGAGGCCTCCTTTGATGGAGGCGGGGGATACCGCAGCCGCGCGCCCTACCGCCTGCGCGGTGGTCGCATCTACGCGCCGCTCTGGCTCGCGCGATGCCTGCCCGCGGTGCGCACGTACTCGAGCGTGCGCTCGCGCTGCTCGGCGAGCTCTTCGGGGCGCAGCTCGCGCGCGGGCTTCGCGGGCGTGCCGAGGGCGAGCATGCGCGGCGCGACGCTCGCGCCCGGGGCGAGCACTCCGCCGGCGCCGAGCCAGGCGAGCTCGCCGAGCTGCGCGCCGTCGAGCGCGGTCGCGCCGATGCCGACGAGCGCGCCGTGGCCGACGCGGCAGCCGTGCACCACCGCGCGGTGCCCGACCGTGACCTCGTCGCCGACCTCGCACGGGAAGCGGTCCTTCGTCACGTGCAGCACCGAGTTGTCCTGAATGTTCGTGCGCGCGCCGACGCGGATCGCGTGCACGTCGCCGCGCAGCACGCAGCCGTACCAGACGCTCGAGTCGCGCCCGATCTCGACGTCGCCGACCACGATCGCGCCCGGCGCGATCCACGCGCTCACGTCGATGCGCGGCCAGCGGCCCTGATACGGCAGGATGCGCGCGCCGGGGTAGCGGCGCGCGAAGTCGTCGGCTTGCCAGCTCACACGGGGTCTCCAGTCGCGCGCCGCATGTGCCGGAGGCTGCGCACATCGACGGGGCGCGAAGCCGCGCAGCATATGCGGGCGCGCAGCCGTGCTCACGTCGCAGGCAGCTCGTGCTCGCGAAGTGTGCGCGAGCTGGCCCAAATCGCGCGCTCGCTGCGCAGCACGTCTGGCACGGCGATTGCGATGTGCGCCTCCGACTCCCCCCGATGGAGGCTCCCATGTCCCTGTTCGCTCACCCCCGCGCACGCCACGTCGGCGCCGCGCTCACCTCGCTCGCGCTCGCCGCGCCTGCGCTCGCAGAGGACGCGCCGCCCGCGATCGACACGGGCGACACCGCGTGGGTGCTCGCCGCCACCGCGCTCGTGCTCTTGATGACGCTGCCGGGCCTCGCGCTCTTCTACGGCGGCCTCGTGCGCGCGAAGAACATCCTGAACGTGCTCATGCAGTGCTTTGCCGCCGCGGCGGTGATCGGCGTGCTGTGGATCGTGGTCGGCTACAGCCTCGCGTTCGGCGCAGGCAACGCCTTCATCGGCGACTTCTCGCGCGTGATGCTGAGCGGCATCTCGGTCGACTCCGTCCTCGCGAACTTCGCCACGCCGCCGCGCAACATCCCCGAGATGAGCTTCGTCATGTTCCAGGGCATGTTCGCGATCATCACGCCCGCGCTGATCATCGGGGCCGTGGTCGAACGCATGAAGTTCTCCGCCTTCGTGGTGTTCATGACGCTGTGGGTGCTGTTCGTGTACTGCCCCGCGGCGCACATGGTGTGGTCGGGCGGCGGCTACCTGTTCGGCAAGGGCGCGATCGACTTCGCGGGCGGGCTCGTCGTGCACATGACCAGCGGCTTCTCCGCGCTCGTCGCCGCGATCGTGGTCGGCAAGCGCAGCGGCTTCGGCAAGCAGCCGATCGCTCCCCACAGCCTGCCGCTCTGTCTGATGGGCGCCGCGTTGTTGTGGGTGGGCTGGTTCGGCTTCAACGCCGGCAGCGCGCTGTCCGCGAGCCCGCTCGCGGCGCTCGCGTTCCTCAACACCAGCACCGCCGCCTCGATGGCGACGCTCACCTGGGCCGGCATCGAGTGGCTGCACCGCGGCAAGCCCACCGCGCTCGGCGCGGCGACTGCCGCCGTCGCGGGCCTGGTCGCGATCACGCCCGCGTGCGGCAACGTCTCGCCCGGCGGCGCGATCGCGATGGGATTCCTCGTCGCGGTGATTTGTTATGGCGCGGTCACTTTCCTGAAGCCGCGGATCGGCTACGACGACTCGCTCGACGCGTTCGGCGTGCACGGCGTCGGCGGAACGGTCGGCGCGATCGGAGTGGGTCTCTTCACCACGAGCTACCCGGCGGGCGACGCGATGAAGCAGCTGCTCGTGCAGGTCGAGGGTGCCGTGATCGTGGCCGTGGCTGCGCCGGTCCTGACGTACGTGCTGCTGAAGATCACCGGCCTCGTGACGGGCGGCCTGCGCGTCGACGACGAGGCCGAGTTCAACGGGCTCGATCTCGCGGAGCACAGCGAGGCCGCGTACACCGGCGTCGGCGATTGAGCCTCGTCCCGGAACAGCTCGGAGCTAAGCGGGGGCCCTTGCGGCCCCCGCTGCACTTTCGTGGTCGAGCTTCTCTTGGATTTGCTCGAGCGTGAGGCCGCGCGTCTCGAGCGCGTACTTCGCGATCAGCAGCGCGCCGAGAATGGGGCCGATTCCCACGATCGTGATCGCCGAGGTGATCGAGAGGCCCTGCCCGATCAAGAAACCGATCAGCACGGGAATGAATTCAGTCGCGCGGCCGAAGAAGTTCGTCGACCAGCCGTAACCCGTCGCCCGCAGCTCCGTGGGGAAGAGCTCCGATGCGTAGACGTGCGTGGCGCCGATCGCGGCGTTCAGCAGGAACACGGTCGAGATGTGCCAACCGTACTGGCCGACGATCGTGCGCGTGTGGAAGAGCATCACGATCGCCACCGCGCCGAGCGCGAAGAACCCGGCGCATGTGATCTTGCGGCCCACACGATCGACGAGCTGACCCGACACGAGGTGTCCGAGCGCGCCGAAGATGTACGCGACGGTGATGACGTTGCCGACCTGCTGAACGCTCATTCCCACTTCCTCGCGGGCGTAGATCGACCAGTAGGCGACGGACGGCGCGATCACGAGGTACACGCAGTTCCACAGCAGCGCGACGATCAGGAAGCGGCGCCGATAGCGCGGCGCGAACAGCTGAGCCGCCCCGCGGAACTGGTCGCGGAAGACGCTCGCGAGTGAGCCCTCGCTGCGCTGCGCCGCCACCTGCCGGTAGCGCTCGGTCTCGCGCACGCTGGCGGCGAGAAACGGCAGCAGCAGCAGCGGCGTTGCGCCCACGAGGTAGAGCCCGCGCCAGTGCGCGCCGTCGAACGGGAGATCGAGCCAAGCGCAGATGCTCGCGACGAGCGCCAGCGCCCCATCGTGCGCCCAGTTGTCGAGAAGCGCGGGCTCGCCGCCCTTCGCCTCTTGCAGGAAGTACGGCAGCACCTGCGCGGTCAGCACGGTTCCGACGGCGGCGAGGCTCGTGAGCGCCGTGATCCCGCGGGCGCGCAGCCGCGCGGGCAGCTCCTCCCCCGCGATGATGATCGCGAGGCCGTACTGCGCGGTGAGGAACAGCCGGGCGAGGGTCTGCCAAGCGATGAAGTCGTACTTCGTCTGCGCGAACGCCGTGGCGCCGCTCGTGATCGCGAAGCCCGCCACCGTGAACAGCAGCATCGCGCGCCGCCCGAAGCGATCTGCACACATCAGCAAGAAGAACGACGCGATCAGCCCGACCCGTGTCCAGCCGTATAGCGTTCCCCACTCGCTCGTCTCGATTCCGAGCGTCGCGCGCACGTCCGGCGACGCGAGCGTGAGCATCGACGCGTCGAAGCCCTCGTACAGCGTCGCGATGCCGAGCAGGACGAGCAGCAGGTAGTGGTAGCTCGTGAAGCGTTCGGTCGCGGGCGCTGCGGGTGCGGTCACCTCGTCATTCCCGCCGCGGATTCTTCGGGGGCATGTTGAAGCGCGCGGGCGGACGCCAGCCGCTCTCGCGAATCAGCTCTCCCACGTGCGCCATGTTCAAGATGTCTTGCTCGCTCTTGAACTTGCCGCCGCTCGCGTACTCGAGGATCGAGATGCCGGGGGCCTGATACGGCGTGCCGTCGGCGCGCGCTCCGCCGAGGCGGTTCCACCAGAACGAGACCAGGCGGTCGTCTTCGACCATCGTCCACGCCTCGGGGAAGGTCCAATCCTCGAGGCCTGCCATCGACTCGCTGAGGAGTATCGTGATCGCGGGCAAGCCGTCGACGCGGCCCCAGGCGGGATCGATGAAGACCGCGTCCGCGGTGAAGAACTCGGCCAGAGCGTCCCAGGCGAGCTCGCCGGCCTCGATGCGATCGCGCGTCGCGACGTAGCGGCGATACGCCTCCCGTATCTCCTCGGGCGGATGCGGCATGCGGCCTCCGTGCACGACCACGCTAGCCCGGACGCCTCGCGGCGAGCCGCGATTTTCTTCACGAAACGCACAGTTACGGCGAGAGGCTCGGGGTACGCTGCGCTCCTTCTCGATTGGAGGCACCACGCGCGTGAGCGAGCTGCGCATCGAAGACTCGAAGTGGACGAACCTCGCCTTCGCGCGCGTGGGCGACGTGCTGCGCGTCGAGATCGCGCACCCGACGAACCCGATGAACGTCGTCGACGGCGAGATGCACGACGATCTCGCGCGCCTCTTTCGCGAGCTGAAGCGCGAACGCACGGCGCGCGCGGTGCTGATCACCGGGCGCGGCAAGTTCTTCAGCGCAGGAGGCGACTTCAACTGGTTCCCCACCCTGCAGGATCCCGCGAACCTCGAGCTCACGCGCCGCGACGGGAAGCAGCTCGTGTGGGATCTGCTCGACGTCGAGCTGCCGATCGTCGCCGCCGTGAACGGCGCGGCCGTCGGCCTCGGCGCCTCGATCGCGCTCTTGTGTGACGTGATCTTCATGGCCGACAGCGCACAGATCGCGGACCCGCACGTGCGCGTGGGCGTGGTCGCGGGCGACGGCGGCGCCGCGATCTGGCCGCTGCTGCTCGGCCCCGCGCGCGCGAAGCAGTACCTGATGACGGGCGACGCGGTGAAGGCGCCCGAGGCGGAGCGCATCGGCCTCGTGAACCGCGTCGTGCCCGCAGCCGAGCTCGAGGCCGAGGCGATGAAGTTCGCGCAGCGCCTCGCCGCCGGCGCGCCGCTCGCGGTGCAGTTCACGAAGCAGTCGGTGAACAAGCTCGTGAAGGACGCGCTCAACACCGCTTTCGACACCTCGATGGCGCTCGAAATGCTCACGTTCCGCAGCGAAGACCACCGCGAGGCGCTCGCGGCGATCCGGGAGAAGCGCGCGCCGCACTTCCGCGGGCGCTGAGCGACCGCACGGGACAGCTGGGGCCGGCCGCAGCGCGAGAGGAGCGAGATGGACCTTTACGACGCGATGTCGACGCTGCGCGCGGTGCGCCGGCTGCGCCCGGACGCGATTCCCGCGGATGTGCAGCAGCGCGTTCTGCAAGCCGCCGCGTGGGCGCCGACGGGCGGGAACGTGCAGCCGTGGCGGGTCGTGGTGGTGCGTGAGCCGGCGCTGAAGCAGAAGCTCGGCGCGCTCTACGACGCGCGCTGGAAGGCTTACTCGGCGGGGCACCAGAAGCTCGTCGCGAACGCGCCGGCCGAGGCGCGCGAGAAGACGGCGCGCATGCTCGCCGCCGGCGACTACCTCGGCGCGCATTTCGGCGAGACGCCGCTGGTCGCGATCTTCTGCTTCAAC
This sequence comes from Deltaproteobacteria bacterium, assembly GCA_016875395.1. Lineage (NCBI taxonomy): Bacteria > Pseudomonadati > Myxococcota > Myxococcia > Deltaproteobacteria bacterium. Next base: position 30,549 of record VGRF01000034.1, read on the forward strand.
CCCGAGAACATGGCGATCACCGACGCGAAGCAGCCGCGCGTCTCGGTCGTGGGCGGCGCGTCGGTCTACACCGCGGTCGAGAACTTCCTGCTCGCCTGCCGCGCCGAGGGCCTCGGCTGCGTGCTGACGACGCTGCTGTGCGAGGTCGAGCCCGAGGTGCGCGAGCTGCTCGCGATCCCGCAGCCCTGGGCGACGGCGTGCGCGATTCCGGTCGGCTACCCGGTCGGCGTCGGTCACGGCCCGATCTCGCGCCGACCCGTCGAGAAGCTCGCCTTCACGGATCGCTGGGGCACGGCGTTCCGGGCGAGTGATTAGGGTCTCGCGGTGCCCGTTCACTTCGCCGACGAGCCGGAGCACATCGCGCTCTTGCGCGAGCAGATGCGGCGCTTCGTCGCGGCCGAGATGCCGCCCGAGAAGCGCCAGCAGTGGGACCGCGAGCACCGCTTCCCGCGCGAGCTGTTCGCGAAGCTCGCCGCGCTCGGCGTGTGCGGCCTCACGATCGCGGAGGAGTACGGCGGCGCGGGCGCGGATCTGGTCGCCGCGGTCGCGGTGATCGAGGAGCTGTGCCGCGGCGGCGCCTTCGCGGCGGGACCGTTCATCCACTGCGCGTTCTACGGCGGGATGAACATCAGCGAGAACGGCAGCGAGGAGCAGAAGCGCGCGCTGCTGCCGCGCCTCGCGAGGGGCGAGCTGCTGTTCGCGTATGGGCTCAGCGAGCCGGACGTCGGCGGCGATCTCGCGAGCGTGCGCACCAGCGCGCGCATCTCGGACGACGGCACGCAGCTCGTGCTGCACGGCTCGAAGCGCTGGTGCACGGGCGCCGAGCTCGCGGACTACATCTACTGCCTCGTGCGCACGGGCCCCGAGGACGCGCGCTACCAGAACCTCTCGTTCGTGCTCGTCGACCCGAAGACCCCCGGCGTCGCGATCTCGCCGATCGAGCACGCAAACCTGCGCTACACGCTCTCGTCGGACGTGAGCTTCGACGGCGCGCGCGTGCCGATCGAGAACGTGGTGGGCGGCGCCGCTGCGCTCGGGCGCGGCTGGAAGATGCTGGTCGGGCGCGCGCTCGACGTGGAGAAGCTCGAGATCACGGGCGTCACCTTCGGCATCGCGCAGGCCGCGGTCGAAGAGGCGTGGGCGTATGCGCAGCAGCGCGTCCAGTTCGGCAAGCCGATCGCCGCGCATCAGGTGATCAAGCACGCGCTGGTCGAGGCGCGCACGCAGCTCGAGGCGTGCCGGCACATGCTCTACCACGCGGCTTGGCTCGCGCAGCAGGGGCGGCCGTGCAGCGTCGAGACTTCGATGGCGAAGCTGTTCGTCGCGGACACGAGCGTCGCGATCGCCCTCGCCTGCCAGCGCGTGATGGGCGCATACGGCCTCTCCGAGGGCCATGACATGGAGCGCCACGTTCGCGATCTGTTAGGGATGCCGATCGTCGGGGGCTCCTCGCACATGCAGAAGAACAACCTCGCGCGCCGCTGGGGCCTGCCGGAATGAGCGCGTTCGAGGCGCCCGAGACCGACCCGCTGGCGCGTGCGCGCGAGCTCGCCCCGCGCATCCACGCGCGCGCGGACGAGATCGAGGCCGCGCGCAGGCTGCCCGCGGATCTGCACCGCGAGCTGGCGAGTGCGGGCTTCTACCGCTGCTGGGCGCCGCGCGAGTGCGGCGGGCTCGAGCTGCCGGTATGGCCCGTGGCCGAGACCTTCGAAGCGCTCGCGCGCGCGGACGGCTCGGTGGCGTGGTGCGTGTTCATCGCATGCACCTCCGCGACCGCGCTCGCGACCCTCCCCGAGGAGACTTCGCGCGCGGTGTTCGCGCCGCTGGAGACGACGCTGATCTCGGGCGTGTTCGCGCCCTCGGGCAGCGCGGAGATCGAGGGCGACTCGTTCCGCGTCAACGGGCGCTGGGCGTTCGGCTCCGGCACGCAGAACGCGGACTGGGTGCTCGCGGGCTGCAGGTTGTTACGGAACGGCGAGCCCATCACGGCTCCTTCCGGCGCGCCGCGCACGCACATGGTGCTGGTGCCCGCGCGCGAGGTGGAGTTCCTCGACACCTGGCACGTCTCGGGCTTGTGCGGCACGGGCAGCACCGACTTCGCGCTGCGCGACGTGCGCGTGCCCGCCGAGCGCGTCGTGGGCTACGTGCGCGAGCGCGGCCCGAATCGCCCGCTCTTCCGCTTCCCCAACTTCACGCTGCTCGCGCTCGGCATCGGCATGGTCGGCCTCGGGCTCGGTCGCGCCGCGATCGACGAGCTGATCGCGCTCGCGGGCGCGAAGAAGCCCGCGGGCAGCACGCGCACGGTCGCGGAGCGGCCGTCAGCGCAGAGCAGCGTCGCCGAGAGCGAGGCGGAGCTGCGCGGCGCGCGCTCGTTCCTGCGCGATGCGGTAGAGGCCGCCTGGTCGCGCGCGAGCGCGGGCGAGCCCGTGCCCACCGAGCTGCGCCGCGACCTGCGGCTCGCGACGACGCACGCCGCGCGCACCTCCGCGCGCGTCGCGCTGCGCATGTACGAGCTCGGCGGCGCCAGCTCGATCTACAAACGCTCGCCGCTCCAGCGCATCTTCCGCGACGCTCACGTCGCGACGCAGCACCTGATGGTCGCCCCCCCGACCCTCGAGCTCGCTGGCCGCATGTTCATGGGTCTGCCGACCGATACGGGCTCTCTCTAGAAGTCCTTTTCTTTCCAGGGGAATCCTCCGCATGATGCGCGTCGATCTGCGCGAGTCTGACGTGCCCGGCATCTCGGCGGTGTTCGCGGGCGCCGGCGTCGCAGTCGCGATCGGCCTCGCGGAGTGGGCGCGCGCGGGGCTCACCGCGAACGCAACGCCCCTCGACTTGCAGCGCGGCCTCTTGCTCGTGTGCGCGGTGTACGGCGCCATCGGCAGCGCCGCGGGTCTCGCGTGCTGGGTTCTCCGCCGCATTCGCTACGCCCCGGCCGCGGCGATCGCGGTGATCGCTGCGGTCGCCGCCGCTGGCGCGGACGGCCGCCCGATCGTGCGCGTCGCCGCCATCGCGCTGGCGCTCGTGTCGTTACGCCTCGGCGCGCTCGTGCTGGAGCGCTTCCCCACGCTGCCGCGCGCGCGCCTCGCCTCGAGCGCGGCGCTGCTCGGCATCGCGGGCGTATGCGCGCTCGCAGCGCGCGCCCTGCCCGCCTACGGGCCGCGCTGGGCGCTCGGCGCGGCGGTCGCGGCGAGCGGTGCGGCGGTGCTGGTGTGGACGCCGCGCGTGCGCGGATCGGCGTTGTTGTTAGGGGCCGGCGCGCTCGCGCTGGTGTGGCAAGGCGCGAACCACGTACAGCGCCTCGCGCCCAGCGCGCGGCCGAACGCAGACGCGCCGAGCGTCCTGCTCGTCACGATCGACACGCTGCGCGCCGACCGCATCGGCGCCTACGGCTACGCCCCCGCGCGCACCCCCGTGTTCGATGCGCTCGCGAAGGAGGGCGTGCTCTTCAAGCACGCCTTCGCGCACTCGCGCTTCACGGGGCCCTCGCACATCTCCATCCTCACGGGCCTCTTGCCCACCACGAGCGGCAGCGTCGTGAACATGCAGCCCCTCGCTCCAGGCGTTCCCACGCTCGCCGAGAGCTTCGCGCGCGCGGGCTACGTCACCGCCGCGTTCCCGAGCGCGTTCACCACGCTCGAGTCCGCAACGGCGCTTCCGGGGCGCTTCCAGTTCGTCGACGAGGACACGCGCGAGTTCTCCTACTACCCCGAGTCCGCCTACCGCTGCGTCGCGATTCGCGTGATCGCGAAGTGGCTGAAGGGACCCGCGACGTGGTCCTACTACCGGCCGGCGGCCCCGACGACGGACCGCGCGCGGCAGTTCCTCGAGGCACACGCAGGCGCGCCGACTTTCACGTGGGTGCACTACTTCGACCCGCACGTCCCGTATCGGCCGCCCGCGGAGCTGCGCCGCGACGACGCGAAGCTCGTGAGCGGCGAGTGGTATGACCTCTCCGCCGCGAAGCAGCGCGAGATCATCCGCGACCCCGCGCGCATGAACGCGATGCTCGGGCTCTACGACGCCGAGATCGCCTACGCCGACCGCGAGCTCGGGCGCCTCGTCGAGGCGGCGCGCGCGCACTCGCCGCGCGGCGGCGTGCTGATCGTGGTCACGAGCGATCACGGCGAGCCGATGGGCGAGCACGGCAATTATTGGGTGCGCGATCTCCACGACGAGACGCTCCGCGTGCCCCTCGTCTTCGTGCCGCCGGGCAAAGAGGCGCTGAACCCCGTCGTCGAGGCGGACGTGCGCCTCGTCGACCTCGCGCCGACGCTGCTCGACATCCTGAAGCTCCCCGCGCTCCCGCGCAGCGACGGCGCGAGCCTCGTGCCGCTCATGGCCTCGCGCGACGCCCAGCCACCGCGCCTCGCGCTCGGAATCCTCGAGCCGGGCGAGGATGAGGCTGCAGGCCGCGGCGTCGCGATCCGGCTGAACGGGTGGAAGCTGATCGCGCAGGAGTCGTTCGCGGACGCTGCGAAGAGCGAGCTCGATCTCTTCCACGTGCTGCGCGATCCAAAGGAGCTCGTCGACCGCAGCGCCGACTACCCCGAGCTCGTGACGAAGTTCCAGCGCCTCGTCCCGAGCGGCTGGCGCACGGGTGAAACGCGCACGCTGAGCGACGCCGAGCGCGAGCAGCTGCGCGCGCTCGGCTACGTCGAGTAGATGCGCGGCGCGCTGTTCGTCACGGGGGCGAGCGGCTTCGTCGGGCGGCGCGTGCTCGCCGTCGCGGCACGCGAGTTCTCGCGCGTCGTCGCGCTCTCGCGCGGCGAGCTCGTGGACGCGCCGGCGGGCGTCGAGTGCGTGCGCGGCGACTTGTTGGGCGACGCGAGCTGGGAGAGCGCGCTCGCGGGCTGCGACGCGGTGCTCCACCTCGCCGCGACCACGGGCAAAGCCGCGCCACGCGAGTACGAGCGCGGCGTCGTCGAGGCGACCGCGAAGATTCTCGCCGCCGCGCGCCGCGCCGGCGTGCGCCACTTCGTCTACGCGAGCTCGATCGCGGTGCGCTTCACCGACCAGACGTACTACCCGTACGCGAACAAGAAAGCTGCTGCGGAGGCGCTCGTTCGCGCGAGCGGCCTCGGCGCGACGATCGCGCGCCCCGCGATCGTGGCCGGCCCCGGCTCGCCCGTCATCGGCGGCCTCGCGACGCTCGCGCTCGCGCCGGTCACCCCCGTGTTCGGCGACGGGCAGAAGCGCGTCGCACCGATCCACGTGCACGATCTCGCGGAGCAGCTCGTCGCGCTCGCAGCGGGCGAGCCGCAGCGCGAGGCCGTCGAGCTGGGCGGGCCCGAGACGCTCACGCTCGACGCGCTGCTCACCGGCATCCGCCGCGCGCGCGGCAAGGGCGAGGTGAAGCTGCTGCATCTCCCGCTCGCGCCGATCCGCGCCGTGCTCGCGGCGCTCGAGCCTGCGCTGCGCCCCGTGCTCCCCTTGACGGCCGGGCAGCTCGCGACGTTCGCGAACGACGGCGTACCCGCGCCGAACGCCTTCGCCGCAGCGCATCCATCGACGCGCTCGATCCTCTCGCCCGAAGCGCTCGCCGTGCCGGCGCCCCCCGCAGACTCGGACGCGGTGCTGCGCGCCGAGTGCGCGAGGTACTCGCCCATGATGCCGAGGCAGATCAACTGCACGCCGCCGAGGAAGAGCAGCGCGACCATGATCGTCGCCCAGCCCTGCACCGTGGTGCCGTTCCAGCGCTGCACGAACACCGACGCGAGGTAGAGGAACGCGAGGAACGAGGTCGCGTAGCCGAGCCAGGTGGCGAGCTTCAGCGGCACGGTCGAGAACGACGTGATCCCGTCGAACGCGAACTTCAGCATCTTGCGGTACGGGTACTTCGTCTCGCCGGCGACGCGCTCGTCGCGCTCGTACTCGACGCCCGTCTGGCGGAAGCCGATCCAGCTCACGAGCCCGCGCACGAAGCGGTCCTTCTCGCGCAGCTGGTTCAGCTGATCGAGCGCGCGGCGGCTCATCAGGCGGAAGTCGCCCACGTCCACCGGAATCTCGATGCCGGTGATCTTGTCGAGCAGGCGATAGAACGCCGACGCGGTGAACAGCTTCAGCGCGCTCTCGCCGCGGCGCTTGCTGCGCACGCCGTATACGACGTCGAAGCCCGCGCGCCACTTCTCCACCATGCGCGCGATCACCTCAGGCGGGTCCTGCAGGTCCGAGTCGATCACCGCGACGCAGTCGCCCCGCGCGCGGCCGAGGCCCGCGGTGATCGCGATCTGGTGGCCGAAGTTGCGCGACAGCTTCACCACGCGAACGCGCGCGTCCGCCTCGGCGAAGCGCGCGAGGTGGGCGAAGGAGTCGTCCGCGCTGCCGTCGTCGACGTAGATCAGCTCCCAGCGTGCGCCGGGCAGCGACTCCAGCACCTTCGTCGCGCGCTCGTGGAACGCGCGGATGCCGGCCGACTCGTTGTAGACCGGCACGACCACGGAGATGGCGTAGGGGTTCGTTTCCATGCAGTGCGTGCGCAGTATCGGCCGGCCGGGTGCGAGCCTTCGCGGCTTTCGTGTGGGTGCCCTGTGCGCTCGAAAAGGCGACGGCGCGCCCCGGGTTGCCCCGAGACGCGCCGTTTCCTGCGATCTGCGCGCTAGAAGTTGTACTTCAGCGTGCCGCCCCACATGCGCGGCGGGTTCACGTACGCGTGATACGTACCGCCCTGGGTCGGCGTGTCGAAGATGATCGAACGGTCATACGTGTTGGTCAGGTTGGTCGACCAGAGGCTCGCCTCCCAGTGACCATCGGGCGACTTCGTCCCGACCGTCAGGTTCAGATACCACTTCGCGTTCTCGAACTTGTAGGGATGCAGGTTCGAGCCCGTGTTGCGCCGGCCGCGGTACGCGGTGTTCGCCGACACGAAGCCGACCCACTCCGTCAGCGGGAGTTTCCGCTCGTAGTTCACGCTCGCGCTGCCCGTCCAGGCCGGCGCGTTCGTGATGCGGTGGTGCGCGATGGCGAACGCCGGATTCGGCAAGCCGTCCCGGGGCGCGGCGAACGGGTTGTTGAGGTTGAACGTGGTGCTCACGTCCCTCCCGTAGCGCGCGTCCGCGTACGTGATGCCGAGCGTTGCATCGAGGCCTTCCGCGATCTCGAAGAAGGACTCGAGCTCCACCCCGCGCGATCGCACCGACTCCACGTTCGACACGATGAAGCCGAGGCCCGTGAACGTGTTGAGCTGGAAGTCTGTGAAGTCTGTCGTGAACAGCACGAGGTTGATGCGCGCGCGCCCGTCCATGTAGGTGCCCTTGATGCCGAGCTCGTGCGACTTCGCGAACTCCGGATCGAAGCGCGTGTTGTTGATCGGCACCGTGCGATCCGGATTCAGCGGGTCCGGCCCAGCGCCCAGGCCCACGCAAGCGCCGCTGCGCGGGCGGGGTGTCCGTGCCGTCGCGACCGCGTCAGCGTCGGGCCCATCGAGGATCGCGCAGTCGAACGAGTCTTGATCGGTGTTGAAACCGCCGGCCTTGTAGCCGCGCGAGTACGAGTAGTAGACGTTGATGTCCTCGGTCACGTGGAACGTGCCGCTGAACGTGTACGTCCATTCCTTCTCCGTCGCGCCGGAGTCCTCCCACGAGAGGTTGTTGCAGAAGCCGTTGAGGAAGAAGCCACTCGTGCAGTGCGGATCGTTGACGAACGTGCCGACCGGAGCGCCGTTCACGGAGCTCGCGGCTTCCTTCGTCTCGCGCCCGAAGCGCGCCCCGACGGTCAGATCGAGACGATCCTGCCACGGGCTCCACGTGTTGTTGGTGAAGATCGCCCAGCCCGTGGTGTCGATGAACGCGCTGCGCGAGTAACCCTCGCCCTGGGGCAACAGCGTCGGAACTGCGGCGCCGAGAACCACGAACGGGGCATCCGCGCCCCACTCGATGCGCGTGCTGGTATCGACGTCTTCGGTGTAGCCGTAGAAGCCAACCAGGTAGTCGAACTGATCGAACAGCGTGCCGGCCGCGCGAATCTCCTGGCTGAAGTTCTCGAACGCGTCGCTCGCGCCGCCGCCGCTCGGGTTCTGCGGGCGCAGAACGTCCGCGCTGGTGAAGTCGACATCCTCCGCGTAGCGCGCGCGGAACTTTCGGTAGGCGGTGATCGACGTGAGCTTGACCGCGTCGAGATCCCAGTTCGCTTCGAGCGACACGCCCCAGTCGCTGACCTTCTCGAACGGCTCGTAGTTGAGACCCACGCGCCACTTGTTGCTCTCCCTGCCCGATACGTCCAATCCGCGCACCGTGGGCACATCCTGGCCGAGTCCGCGCGCCTTGGCCGCGGTCAGCACGCGTGCGGCCGAAGCGCCGCCGCGCACCCACACCGCGGGGCAGCACGACTCGTCGCGCTGGCCGTAATCGCCGATCAGGCGGAAGTCGAGATCCTCGCTCGGCGCCCAGAGCAGCTGGCCGCGCAGGATGTATCGGTCGCGATGGCCCCACGACCCGTTGCTGTGGAAGTCCTCGTAGTAGCCGTCGCGGTCCGTCCACTGGCCGGAGACCCGGAAGCCGAGCAGCTCTTCGACGATCGGCGCCGAGTAGCTCAGGGCGACGCGCTTGCTGTTGAAGTCGCCGATCTCGACGAGCGCGAAGCCCTCGCTCTCGCTCAGCACGGGCCTCTTCGTGATCACGCTCACTGCGCCCGCCGAGGTGTTCTTGCCGAACAGCGTTCCTTGCGGGCCGCGGAGAACCTCGATGCGCTCGATGTCGAGCAGATCGCTGAAGCCCTGCCCGGAGCGCGAGCGATAGATGCCGTCGATGAAGGTTCCGACGGCGGCTTCCAGGCCGATGTTGTTGCCCGTCGTGCCGACGCCGCGGATGCGCAGCGTGCCGCCGGCCGACGAGGTGTTGCTGGTGTTGACGTTGATGCTCGGCGAGATCTGCGCGAGGTCCTCGATTTCGTCGATGCGCCGCGCTGCGAGCTCCGCGCCTTGGAACGCGCTGACCGCGATCGGCACGTCCTGAATGTTCGCCTCGCGCTTGGTCGCAGTGACGATGATCTCTTCGACATCGCGTTGTGCGGGATCCGCTGCGGGCGCCGCGTCTTGCGCGAACGCGGGCAGCGAGAGAGCGAACGCCGCACCGAAGGCGAGGCTCGACCTCACGAACGAATGAGACATGCGGGCCTCCTTCGGGGTGGGGGAGGCGCAACCCGTATGCCGAACCCCCCCCCCAGAACTCGCATTCTTCCCGCGATCGTGCTTGCGAGTCAACACGTTTCTGCGTCGCGGAGGAATCGCGGAGGTGGCGTCCCCAACGGGATTCGAACCCGTGTTACGGCCTTGAAAGGGCCGAGTCCTAGGCCTCTAGACGATGGGGACGAGGCCGCTGCGAAGAAATGCCGCGCAGTATTGCCGACGGCTTCGGCCGTCGCGAGGCGAGCCCTGCAACAGCGGGAGATTTTTGATCCAGCAGGCGTTTTTAGGTGCAGAATGCCCTCGAGCTGGTTCAGAGTGGTCGGGTTGGTCGTTCAAACCCTATTCGAGGAGTGACGTCGATGACTTCGCGCGCGTTCCATCGCATCCGTGCACTCGCGCTTGCGGCCGCGCTCTCCACGCCCGCGTTCGCGCAAGACGCCGCGCCGGCGGCGGATCCCACGCCCGCGAGCCCGCCGAGTGACACCGAGGAAATCGTCGTCACGGGCTCGTTCATCAAAGGCACGCCCGAAGATGCGGCGCTGCCGGTCGACGTCACGAGCTTCGAGGATCTCCAGGAGCAAGGCGCGCCGAGCATCGCCGAGCTCGTCCGCAACCTCGCGTACACCTCGGGCAACCTCGCCGAAACGAATCAGTTCGGTGCCGGCGGCGGCGGCCAGGCGCAGGAGGGCGTGCTCACGATGAACCTGCGCGGCCTCGGTTCCGCGCGCACGCTCGTGCTCATCAACGGCCGCCGGCTCGCCCCGAACGAGGTTGTCGGCAGCGATCTCTCGATCCTTCCGAAGAGCACGATCGGTCGCCTCGAAGTGTTGAAGGATGGCGCGGCCGCGCTTTACGGCTCGGATGCGGTCGGCGGCGTCGCGAACTTCATCACGCGCGAGAACTTCGAGGGCTTCGAGATCAGCGCGTCCGAGCAGTTCATTCGCAAGTCGGACGGCGACCACGAGGTCGCGGTGATCGCAGGCTGGGGCAATGACCGCCTTCACCTCATGGCCGCATTCGAGTGGTCGCATCGCAGTGAGCTGCGCTTCAGAGATCGCGACTGGGGCCTCATCCCGGAGACCGAGAATCCGCAGGGTGGGTGGTCGAGCATCGCGAATCCGGCGCGCATTCTGCCGGCCTTCGACTTCACCGCGAACGGGCTCTCCGACGGCACGGTGCTGGGCGCAGGCGCCGCCGACCCGCAATGCGCGTTTCTGGGCGGCGCCGTGTCAGGGACGGCCTGCCGCTTCCAGTACACGGCCTTCGACAACCTCACCGAGGAGCAAGACACGTACAAGGCGTACGTCGAAGCCAACTTCGACCTCTCCGACACGATGAAGCTGCATGTCGAAGGGCTCTACGGGCTGATGGACATGCCGAACTGGAAGTCGTCGCCGTCCTATCCGCCGCAGTCGCTCTTCGGCCCTGATCGCTTCATCGCCGCGAGCCATCCAGGCCTCATCAACTTCAAGGCGCAGAACCCGACCTTCTTCACCACGACGGCCGGCGTCCCTCCCGCAAACCTGGGCGCCTACGCCCTCGCGCGCGCGATTGGTGTTCAGGGTCGCCTGCCCGACGGGACGCCGTTGGCCGCAAAGCGCCGCACGGAGCAGTTCCGCTTCGTCGCGCAGCTCACCGGCGAAGTCTTCGACGGCATCTCGTGGGAGACGGCGTTCACTTACGCGGAGCGCGAGCGTCTGCTGGACGGTGAGGACACGCGCACCGAGCGCATGGCGTTCGCCCTCGACGGCCTCGGCGGCGAGGGCTGCGATCCGGTCACGGGCACACCGGGCGTCGGACCCTGCCGATACTTCAACCCGTTCTCGAACGCGATCCGTCGCTCGGCGATCAACGGCGTGATCAACCCGCAATACGATCCCGCGGTTGCGAACAGCCCCGAGTTGTTCAAGTGGCTGATCACGGACACCGCGTCTGTGGTCACGAACAAGGTGTTCGTGTTCGACGGCGTAATGTCCGGTCAGCTCCCGTGGTTCGAGCTGCCGGGTGGCGAGATCGGCTGGGCGGTCGGCACTCAGGTGCGCCGCGAGGTCTTCGACCTGCAGCTCGCCGACAGCGTGAACCTCGACGTCGAGCCCTGCCCGTTCTCGAACTTCGCGGCCTCGGTCACACGCCTCGGGAACATCAGCGCGGCGAACTTCAACCTGTGCCAGACCGGGCAAGCCAACGTCACGGGACCGTTCTCGTTCCTCTCGGGCACGCGCGAGCAGGCCTTCAAGCGCGTGGTGTGGGGCTTGTTCACCGAGATCAGCCTGCCCGTCCACGAGATGTTCGATGCACAGTTCGCGCTGCGCTACGAGGACTACGGCGGGGAGGTGGGCTCGACGGTCGATCCGAAGCTGTCGCTGCGCTTCCAGCCGTTCGAGTGGATCACGCTGCGCGGCTCCGTCTCGACGACGTTCCGCGGCCCGCCGCAGAGCTTCCTCGCGAACCGCACCACGACGCTGCAGTTCATCCCGCCGACCAATGCGTTCAAGGCGGTGGACGTGGTGGGCAACCCGAACCTCAAGCCCGAGTCCGCGCTCACCTCGAACGTCGGCGCGGTGTTCGAGTGGGAGGGTCTGTACGCGTCGATCGACTACTGGCGCTTCAACTTCAAGGACCCGTTCCAGACCGAGAGCGCCGGGCAGATCGTGGCGGCCTACACCACGATTGGCGGGGCGGCACCGGCTGGCAATCCGGCAGGCTGTCAGACGACTCCGACCGCGGGCGGCTT
>VGRF01000035.1 GCA_016875395.1 Deltaproteobacteria bacterium
CCCTGGAGCGCGCAGCACGACGGCGTCGCGGGCCTGCACGCCGAGTGCGTGCCGTGGCTGCGCGAGCGCGACATCGCGGTGCTCGGCTGCGACGGCATCTCCGATGCGCTGCCCGGCCTCGGCATCCCGAGCTGGCCCATCCCGGTGCATCAATGCACGCTCGTCGCGATGGGCGTGCATCTGCTCGACAACCTGCGCCTCGACACGCTGATGGCGGCGTGCGCGCGCGAGCAGCGCTGGGAGTTTCAACTGACCGTCGCGCCGCTGCGCGTCGAGCGCGGGACGGGGAGCCCGGTGAATCCGGTGGCGGTGCTTTGAAGCGGCTCGAGGATGTCCCGGGGCCAACACTCTGGGCCGCCGACGGTGCCTACTGGGCGTATCGATGGCTCTCCGATCCTGCCGATGCGCACATCACGATGCGCGCTCGTTTCGGGCCGCGCTTCAGACTCCCATCGAACAAGCCCGGCTGGAACCTCGTGCTCGCCGACGCCGAATCGGTACGCGAGCTGTTGGCCCTCGACCCCCGATGCTTCGCTGAGCCAGCAATTGGGCGCGAAGCCCTGAGCGCAGTGCTCGGGAGCGAGTCGGTCTTCCTCCTCGCCGGAGACCGACATCGGCGCGCGCGGCAGTTGTTGGGACCGGCGATCATCGGGGAGCGGCTTGGCGGCCTGCTAGAGATGATGTGGAGAACCGTGCAACGGTGGACCCTCGCAGGGTCGACCACCGGAGTCGTCGACCTCCTGCCAGCAATGCGCGACATCACGCTCGAGGTGATGTTGCACGCGCTGCTCGATCCCATCTCGGATGAGGAGCTTGCTCGCAGTCGGAGTGTGTTGCGGGCGCCGCTCGACGACGCACCGGCGCGCCTCCTGTTCTTGCCAGCGCTCCAGCGCAGCTGGCTACCGGCATGGCGCCGCTTCGAGGCTCTTCGCAGTGCGCGCGACGCGTTCCTCTTGGAGCGCGTGCGCACAGCTGAGCCCGCGACGGATGGGGGGCTTCTGTCGCGGCTCGTCCAGCGCAATCCGCGCGAGCCCGCGGAACAGTTGCGCGACCACCTCGTGACGATGCTCGTCGCCGGCCACGACACGACCGCGATGGTCGCCGCGTGCGCGCTGGACGCGCTCGCGCGAGATCCGAAGATCGCGAGCGAGCTGCGTGAGGAACTCGGCGACGAAGGCACTCCGAAGAGGCTCGCTGCGAAGACGCCTCTGCTGGACGCGGTATGCAAAGAGGCGCTGCGTGTGTTCCCCGTTGCGACCGAGGCCGTGCGCACCGTGGGCTCCGAGAAGGTCGCAGTGGGCGAGGTTGAGCTGGAGCCGGGTACGAACGTTTTCATCGCGATACCGGCAGTACACAAAGACGCCGACCTCTATCCGTCTCCACAACAGTTCGACCCGGCGCGGTTCCTGCGCCGGCCGTATGAGTCGCATGAGTTTCTGCCGTTCGGCGCGGGCCACCGTTTGTGTTTGGGATGGGCACTCGCAACGCTCGAGCTTCGCTGCGTGATCGCGACCGTCGTGACCGCCTGCGACCTCGCGCCCGTGACCTCGCGCCGACCGAAGCTCCGCCGGTACAACCTCGGAATGGGCCCGGACACGCAAGTCCCGGTGAGGCTGACGCGGCGGTAGGCCCGAGGTCGCTCGCAGGCGCGAGGCCAGCTCGGGCTCGACACCCCGATGGCGCGCGCGTTCCACCACCGAGGCAGCGCGGCGCAGAACTAGCGCGCTACCTGTGCCCGACCTGACGAGGGAGCGGACCGTGGACGTGATCGAAGCGATGGAGACCACGCGGGCGATTCGATACTTGAAGCCCGACCCGGTGCCGCGCGCGCTGATCGAGCGCGTGATCTACGCGGCGACGCGCGCGTCGAGCCCGGGCAACTCGCAGGGCTGGGACTTCGTCGTCGTCAGCGACCGCGCGACGAAAGAGCGCATCGGGCCGGTGCTGCGCGAGCGGATGCTGCCGATGGTGCAGGCGATGCCCGCGCCGCCCGGCATGGTCGGTCGCATGCTCGGCGGCGCGCAGCACCTGCTGCGCAGCTTCGAGGACGTGCCGGTGTGGGTGTTCGTGTGCGGGCGCAAGGTGTATCCGCCCGGCGCCGGCACGGAGCAGATGATGCTCGCCGCGCTCTATCCCGCGGCGCAGAACCTGATCGTGGCGGCGCGCGCGCTCGGCCTCGGCAGCACGTTCACCACGTTCCAGCTCGCAGCCGAAGCCGAGATGCGCGCCGCGATGAATCTGCCGAGCGACGTCTCGATCGGCGTGTGCATCGCGCTCGGCTACCCGGACCGCCCGTTCGGCCCGGTCGCGCGCAAGCCCGTGAGCGAGGTCGTGCACTGGGAGAAGTGGTGACGCGCCCGACGCGCGCCGGACTCGAACCTCGCGTGTCGGAAGCCGGGGATGCGGCTCCGCCGAGTTGGCCGTGAGCGCGCCTCTCGCCGGCATCCGCGTCGTGGACCTAACGCGCTACCTCGCGGGGCCGTTCTGCACGCAGTTGCTTGCCGACTACGGGGCCGACGTGGTGCGCGTCGAGTCGCCGCGCGGACGCGAGTTCCGCACGCCCGGCGCCACGCGCGACGCGTACTTCTTTCTCTCCGCGAACCGCGGTAAGCGCGCGCTCGCGCTCGACATCGCGAAGCCCGAGGCACGCGAGGTGTTGGGGCGCCTGATCGCGCGCGCCGACGTGCTCGTCGAGAACTTCCGCCCCGGCGTGCTCGCGGCGCTCGGCTTCCCGCCGAACGAGCTGATCGCGCGCCACCCGCGCCTCGTCGTGTGCAGCATCTCGGGCTTCGGCGCGACGGGTCCGTATGCGCGCCGGCCAGGCTTCGACCAGATCGCGCAGGGCATGAGCGGACTCATGTCGATCACCGGCACGCGCGAGAGCGGGCCGACGCGCAGCGGCGTCGCGATCTCGGACCTGCTCGCGGGCACGTTCGCGGCGCACGGCATCCAGCTTGCGTTGCTTGCACGAGAGCGCACGGGCCGCGGGCAGCTCGTCGAGACTTCGCTGCTCGAAGCCACGCTGGGCGTTCTCACCTGGGCGGCGGGCCAGTTCTTCGAGAGCGGCGTGAGCCCCGGTCCCGCGGGCCAGCACCACCCGCTCTCGTCGCCCTACGGGAGATTCCGCGCGCGAGACGGTTTCATGAACATCGCCGCGGGCAACGACGCGATGTGGGAGAAGCTCGCGCGCGCGCTGGGTCGCGAGGCATGGCTGCGCGATGAGCGCTTCGCCGCCTCGCCCGCGCGCGTGCGCAATCGCGATGCGCTGACGGGCGAGATCGAGGCTGCGCTCGCGAGCCGCGACGTCGCGCACTGGGTGGAGCTGCTCAACGCGGCCGGCGTGCCTGCGGGCCCCGTGCTCGGGCTCGCCGAGGTGTTCGCGGATCCGCAGGTCGCGGCGCGCGAGATGCACGTCGCGCTCCCGCATCCCGAGCTCGGCACGTTCCACACGACGGGCTTGCCGGTGAAGCTCTCCGAGACACCCGGCGCGATTGCGCGCCGCCCGCCGCTGCACGGCGAGCACACGCGCGAGCTGCTGCGCGAGGCGGGCTACGACGACGCGCAGATCGAGGCGCTCGCAGCGCGCGGCGCCGTGAAGCTCGCCAGCGCGCCGCGATAAGCTCGCGCGCTCTCGGGAGCACGCGAAATGGCTGGACCGCTGGCAGGCATCAAGATCGTCGACTGCTCACAGATCGTGTCCGGTCCGTTCGCGGTGATGATCCTCGCGGATCAGGGCGCGGAAGTGATCAAGGTCGAGCCGCCCGGCTACGGCGACCTGATGCGCGTCGGGCCCTACTACCGCGGCGGCCTCGCGGCGTTCTTCACCAACGTGAACCGCAACAAGCGCTGCATCGTGCTCGACCTCACGAAACTCGAGGGCCGCGAGATCCTGCTGAAGCTCGTCGCGGACGCCGACGTGTTCGTGCAGAACTGGCGGCCCGGCGCGGCCGAGCGATTAGGTCTCGGTTGGGAGGATCTCCGCAAGATCAACCCGCGCCTCATCTACTGCTCGGTGAGCGGCTATGGCCCGACGGGCCCGTACAGCGACCGCCGCGTGTACGACCCGATCATCCAAGGCATTACGGGCCACGTCGCGATCCAGAAGAACCCCGACGTTCCGATCCCGGACCTCGTGCGCAACATCGTCGCCGACAAGTCCACCTCGTGGACCGCGGCGCAGGCGATCACCGCGGCGCTGTTCGCGCGCCTGCGCGGAACGGCGGGCGGCCAGCACATCCAGGTGCCGATGATCGACGCGTCGCTCTTCTTCTTCTGGCCCGACGGGATGATGAAGCACACGCTCGTCGGCGAGGCCGAGCGCCAGCTGCCCGTGCTCTACGACATCTATCGCATCTATCAAACCGCAGACGGGTACCTGATCTACTTCACCGCGAGCGAGTCCGAGTTCCACGGGCTGTTCCGTGCGCTCGGCAAACCCGAGTGGTGCACGGACCCGCGCTTCGCCACGCCGCAGGAGCGCTCGAAGGCCGAGAACCGCGAGCTGCTCGGCGGCATGATCCTCGAGGAGATCGCGAAGTGGCCGACGCGCGAGCTGATCGCGCGCATGGCGGCGGAGCAGGTGCCGGTCGGGCCGGTGAACTCGATCGAGGAAATGCTCGTCGACCCGCAGATCGTGCACAACGACTCGTGGTTCGAGGCCGAGCACCCGAGCGCGGGCAAGCTGCGCATGCCGCGGCCCGTCGCGCGCTTCAGCGAGACGCCGCAGGAGGTGCGCCGCCTGCCTCCGCTGCACGGCGAGCACACGGCCGAGGTGCTGCGCGAGCTCGGCATCGACGACGGCGCGCAGGCGAAGCTGCGCGCCGAGGGCGTGATTCCGTAACAACTCCTGCGACCGAGGTGATCCGTGGCCAAGCTGCATTCTCCGATCTGTGAGCTGTTCGGCATCGACGTGCCGATCGTGCTGGCCGGCATGGGCGGCGCCTCCGCCCCCGAGCTCGCGGCCGCCGTCTCGAACGCGGGCGGCCTCGGCATCCTCGGCGCTGCGGCCTGCAGCGAGAGCGAGCTGCGCGAGTGGATCGCGCGCACGCGCAAGCTCACGAGCAAGCCGTTCGGCGTGGACACGCTGCTGCCCGCGTCCGTGCGCCGCGGCACGTTCAACAAGCCCGCGGCTAAGGGGAAGTCGCCGCAGGAGCTGCTGCCCGAGTACCTCGAGTTCGCGCGCGAGTTCATGGAGCGGGAAGGGCTGAAGCCCGTAGAGCGACCGGCGATGCGCGGTGGCTTTTCGAACGATCTGTTCGAGGCGCAGATGCGCGTCGTGATCGAGGAGAAGGTGCCGGTGTACGCCGCGGGCCTCGGCGACCCCGGCCCCTTCATCGAGGCGTTGCATCGCAACGGGACGAAGGTGATGGCGGTCGTCGGCGCGGTGCGGCACGCGCGCAAGGTCGCCGCGAGCGGCGTCGACGTGATCGTCGCGCAGGGTCACGACGCGGGCGGCCATAACAGCCCCGTCGGCACGATGGCGCTGATCCCGCAGGTGGTGGACGCCGTGGGCGACATCCCCGTGTTGGGAGCGGGCGGCATCGTGGACGGCCGCGGCGTCGCGGCGGCGATGATGCTCGGCGCGCAGGGCGTGTGGGTCGGCAGCGCGTTCCTCGCCACGCACGAGGCGAACATCGAGGAGTTCCAGAAGAAGGCGATCGTCGAGTCGAGCGAAGAAGGCACCACGATCACGCGCTCCGTGACCGGCAAGCCCGCGCGGTACATCAAGTCGAAGTGGACGCAGGCCTGGGTCGACGCCGGCATCGAGCCGCTGCCGATGCCTTATCAGGGCGCGGTTAGCGGACCGGTACAAGCGGCGGCGTTCCAGCAAGGCCGCGGCGACATCGCGCCGGGCTTCGCAGGCCAGGGCATCGGCATGATCAGCTCCATCCGCCCCGCGCGCGAAGTGCTGCGCGATCTCGTGGAGGGCGCAGAGCAGGCGCTCGAGGACGCGGCGAGATTCGTGCGGGCGTGAGCGACGCGCTCCCGAAGCTCGGCGTCTCCCTCGGCGCGCTCAATCCGAGTGCGCATCTCGACGTGACGCTCGAGGCCGAGCGCCTCGGCTTCGAGTCGGTGTGGATGCCGGAGCATCTCGTGTTCCCCGCCACGATGTCCGGCTCGCCGTACCCCGGCGCGGAGCACCCGCCGGTGCCGGCGCACACGCCGGTGTACGACGCCTTCGCGTGGCTCAGCTTTCTCGCGGCGAAGACGTCGCGCATTCGGCTCGGCACGAACGTCTATTTGTTAGGGATTCGGCACCCGTTCGTGGCGGCGCGCTCGATCGCGACGCTCGACATCGTGTCGAACGGTCGCGCGGACATCGGAATTGGCGCGGGCTGGCTGCGCAGCGAGTGGGACGCGGCGGGGCTCGATCCGCGCACGCGGGGACGGCGGCTCGATGAGGCGCTGGCGGTGTGCAAGCGCCTGTGGAGCGAGCGCGAGATCGAGCATCACGGCGAGTTCTACTCGTTCGCGCCGGTGCTGTTCGAGCCGAAGCCGGCGCAGAAGCCGTGGCCGCGCATCCACGTCGGCGGCGAGAGCGAGGCAGCGCTGACGCACGCGGCGCGCGATGCGGACGGCTGGATCGGCATGGCGCACACACTCGCGTCGGTGCGCGCGCCGCTCGCGACGATCGCCGCCGTGCGCGATCGCTACGAGCGCTGGCACGAGCCGTTCGAGATCACGGTGATGGGCGAAGTCACTTCGCGCGACGACCTCGCGCGCTGGGGCGAGGCGGGCGTGACGCGCGTGATCGTGGCGCCGTGGAAGCGCACGCGGGATGCGGCGGACGGCTTGCGCCGGCTCGCGGAGGCGGTCTTCTAGCTGGGCGTTCGCGCGCGGTGCGCGGCCGGTGCCGCGACCGCAGGAGCTCCGAGGTCGAGCGGCAGACACGCGACGCCGAGATCGCGCTCGAGTCGCGCGGCAAGCTGCGCGCGCTCCGCTTCGCCCCGCGCTACGAGCTGCGCGGAGCCGTCGCCGCCGCTGCCGACGCCTTTGCCGCCATGCGCGAGCGCGCGCACCGCGTCGTGGGCGAGCACCGCGTGGAGCTTCGGGGCCGCGAGCTCGGCGCTGGCGGGCGCGATCTGCGCGTCGAAGAGCGCCATGGCCTCGCGCATGAGTGCGCCGAGCTGGGCGGCATCGCCCGCTTCGATCGCACCACGCGCGTTCGCGACGAGCGCGAGGTTCTTCGCGCCGAGGGCGTCGCGCACGTTCGCGGCGACGCGGCCGGGCGCTGCGGGGAAGCACGCGTTCAGGTCCGCGAGGATCCGGCGCGTGTCCTTGCCGGCGCGCAGGTCCACGACGAGCAGCGGGATCGGCGTGCGCGTGGCGATCGGCTCGATCTCCATGTCGTCCCCGTCGAACGCGAGCAGGCTCGCGCGGCGTCCGAACGCGCAGATCTGGTCCATGCGCCCGCACTCCGAGCGCGCGCGGCGCTCACCCTGATAAGCGAGCTCCATCTCATCGCGCTCCGTGAGGCCGAGCTCGTACGCGCGCGAGTAGGCGCGCGCGACGAGCACGCAGATCGCGGCGGACGAGGAGAGCCCGCGGCCGACGGGCAGGCTGCTGCGAATGCGCAGCGCGAGGCCGCGCACGGCGTAGCGCTCGGCGACCACCGCCGCGGTGCCGGCCGCGTAGCTGAAAAAGCCGCGCTCGCGCGCAGCGCCCTCGAGCGCAGTCGGCGCCGCGTCGACGCGAAAGGGCGCGGGGCACGAGCCGTCCGCCAGCTCGGTCTCGATCACGAGCGCGTCGCTGCGCTCCGCAGCCGCCGCGAGGCCGTGATTCGTGCCGGTCACGAGACACGCGCCGCGCGGAATATCGGGATGCGTGCGGCGATGGGTCGCGGCCCAATCGGAGTGCTCCCCGAGCAGGCAGAGCCGCCACGGCACGAAGATCTCGGCGCCGTTCGCCACGCGTCGTCAGGCGCTCACGAGCCGGCGGCCGCGCTCTCGCCAGCCTGCTGCGGCGTGAGCTCGCGCAGCGCCTCGGCCAGCTCCTTCAGCCACTTCTCGTCGAAGCCCACGCGCTTCCAGCGCACCACGCCGCTCGCATCCACGAGCAAGTTCGTCGGGATCTCGCGCACGCCGAAGCTGCGCGCGACGCCGCTCCTGTCGTGGCTCACGGCGAACGTGAGCTTGTGCGCGTTCTTGCGCAGGTACTTCTTAAGGTCGCGCGCGCTCGCGTCCGTGCTGATGCCGAGCACCACCGCGCGTTCGCCCCAGCGCTTCTGCAGCGCCTCCGCGACGGGCAGCTCGTGCGCGCAGTCGCTGCACCACGTCGCCCAGAACATGATCAGCACGGGCTTGCCTGAGAAGCTTCCCGCCGTGACGGGCTGACCCGCGCGGTCGACGCCGAGCACGAGGTCGGGCGCGAGCTTCTCGCCGACTTCGCGCGCGGACGCGGGCGCCGCGCAGAGCAGGGCGAGTGCGATCGCAGCGAGCGTGCGGCGCATTTTTCCTCCGCGGCTCGCGCATCCTCGCACACGCGCGACTACCGTCGCGCGATGCCGATCCGCGGAATCGATCACGTGGCGATCACGGTGAGCGACGTCGAGTCCACCGTGTCCTGGTACTCGCGCGTGCTCGGCGCGAACCCGATGTACCTCGCCGAGTGGCGCGCGGGAAAAATCCCCGTCGTGATCCTTCAGATCGGCGCGAACCGCCTCAGCGTGCACGCAGCCGCTGCGCCGGCGAAGCCGCACGCGGAGAAGCCGACGCCCGGCGCGGTCGACATCTGCTTCCGCTGGGACGGCCCGCTCAGCGACGCGATCGCGCACGTGAGCGCGTTCGGCATCGAGATCGAAGAAGGCCCCGCGCCGCGCCCCGCAGCCGATGGCATGCGCGGCGAATCGATCTACTTCCGCGACCGCGACGGCAACTTGCTGGAGTTGCTGTCGACGGAGTGAGGTGCAACGGGGACGTACGTGCATCTCAACGCGCTCAGGCGAGATGCACCTACGTCCCCGTTGCACGTCCCGTGGGTCAGTGCCCGGCCGGCATCTTGTCGCGCGGCAGCCCGAGCAGGCGCTCGCCGATGATGTTGCGCTGGATGTTGCTGGCGCCGCCGGCGATCGCGGTGCTGAGCGACATCATGTACTGCGAGACCCAGCGGCCATCGGTGAAGTCGCGGTAGCCCATGTCGGCCTCGCCATGGCGAGGCTCCTCGAGGCCGCGCTCGCCGAGCAGGTCCATCGCGAGCTTCGCGAGCATCTGCCCGATGTTCGTCGCGTAGAGCTTCGCGGTGAGCATCTCGCCGATCACGCTCGCGTCGCGGCCCTTCGCGATCGCCGTGATCATGCGCGCGCCGGCGTACTCCTGCGCCGCGAGGTAGCCCTCGATCTCGGCGAGGCGCTGGCGCACGAGCGGATCCTTAGTCGCGGGCTGGCCGTTCCGCGTCGTGCGGCGCGCGAGGCCGAGCAGGCCCTCGAACAACTGCTTCGCACCGCCGCTGTCGCCGATCAGCATGCGCTCGTGCTTCAGCGTCGCGCGCGAGACGCTCCAGCCTTCGCCGCGCTTGCCCACGATGTTCTTCGCGGGCGTGCGCACGTCGTCGAAGAAGACCTCACAGAAGTCCTCGCCGCCTTGCATCATCTTGAGCGGTCGCACGTCGATGCCGGGCGTTCGCATGTCCAATAACAAGTACGAGATGCCGCCGTGCTTGGGCGCGTCGGGCTCGGTGCGGAACAGCCCGAACATCATGTCCGCCACCGTGGCGTTGCTCGTCCAGATCTTCTGGCCGTTGATCACCCACTCATCGCCCTCGAGGCGCGCGCTCGACTTCAGCGACGCGAGGTCGCTGCCCGAGCCGGGCTCGCTGTAGCCCTGACACCAGTTGAGCTCGCCGGTGAGCGTCTTCGCGATGTAGGTCTGGCGCTGCTCCTCGCTGCCGACCTCGAGCAGCGTCGGCACGAGCATGTGCGTGCCTTGCACCGAGGCGCGATACGGCACGCCGGCCGCCGCGAACGCTTGGCGAATCACCGTCTCCGCGAGGATGTCGGGCCGCTGCCCGCCGCCGCCGTACTGCTTCGGCACCGTGCGACTCAGAAAGCCCGCAGCGATCGCTTCCTTGCGCCAAGCGATCGCCTGCTCGCGCTCGGTGCCGCCGCTCTTCGGCCAGCTCTGCTTGCAGAACGCCTCGACCCGCTTGCGGAGCTCTTCGTACTCGGGCCCGAACGTGAGGTCCATCTCGTTGACTCCGTTCGCCTTCGGCTCACTGCGCGCGGCCTGCGCGGCCGTGCCGCGCTCGGTCGCTTGCCGGGCGAATTGCTGATCTCGTTACCACCCACTCATCTGTGCGATGCGCTCGCGGTGCTCTTCCGGCGTGCCGAGCCACTGGCGGTCGAACAGGATGCGCTTGAACCAGAGCTGCACGTCGCACTCCCAGGTGAAGCCGATGCCGCCGTGCGCTTCGACCGCATCGCGCGCAGCCTGCATCGCGCGGTCGGTCACGTGCGCCTTCGCGAGCGCGGCGGCGCGCGCGGCGCGCGCCGGCTCGTGGTCGTACGCGTGCGCCGCGTACCACCAGAGCCCGCGCACCGGGTCGACCTCGACCGCCATGTTCGCGAGCTGGTGCTTCAACGCCTGGAACTGCGCGATCGACTGCCCGAACTGCTGGCGCGTCTTGCAGTAGTCGACCGTCATTCGCACGAGCCGATGCGCTGCGCCGAACGCGTCGGCCGCGAGCAGCACGAGCGCGGCGTCGCGCAGGCGCGCGAAGTCGCCGCGGGGCAGGGCCTCGCCCGCGTTGGCCGCGAAGCTCGCGCGGAAGATCGGGCGGCCGCGATCGTTCGCGTTCAGAGCTGTTAGGGCGCCGGCGGCGCTCTTCTCGACCAGCGCGAGCGTGCCGTCCGGTCGCGCCGCCACGATCACGTCGGCCGCGTCTGCATTCGGAATCGCGCCGCCGAGCGCGACGCTCGCCAGCGCCTCGCCGCTCGCGAGCTTCGGCAGCCAGCGCGCCTGCTGCGCGTCGCTCCCGCCACTCGCGATCGCGAGGGTCGCGAGCGCGTGACCGAGGAAGGGCACCGGCACCACGCCGCGGCCGAGCTCTTCGGAGACGAGAGCGAGCTCGAGCAGCTCGAGGCCCGCGCCGCCGAACTTTTCGGGCACGACGAGCCCCGCGATGCCGACACCGACGAGCCCTTGCCACAGCTTTGCCGCCGCCTCGCCGTTGCCGTCGAAGATCTCGCGGGCGAGCGCAGCCGGGCACTCCTTCTCGACGAAGCTGCGCACGGTCTCCTGCAGCAGCTCCTGCTCTTCCGTCAGTGCGAAATCCATCGCGCTTCCTTCGCTCGCAGGCGCGCCAAGGTACTGAAACCTGTTTCAAAAATCCGTGCGTGGTCGGAACGTGGAGGCGCTGTGCCAAGCTGCGCGCGATCTGCGCCAAGGAGATCGCATGCACTCGCGCTCGCTCGGGCTGCTCGTGGCCTTTGCCCTCACCGCGGCTGCGCACGCGCAGCAGCAAGACTTCTCGAAGGTCGAGATCAAGACCACGGTGCTCACGCCGAGCCTCGCGATGCTCGAAGGCGCCGGCGGGAACATCGCGGTCTCCACCGGCGAAGACGGGCCCGTGATCGTGGACGATCAGTTCGCGCCGCTCGCGCCAAAGATCACGGCGGCGGTGAAGGCGCTGCAGAGCGCGCCGATTCGCTTCGTGATCAACACGCACCACCACTTCGACCACACCGGCGGCAACGAGGCGTTCGGCGGCGCCGGCGCGCTGATCGTCGCGCACGACAACGTGCGCGTGCGCCTCTCGCGCGAGCAGGTGTCTTCGCTGCGCCCCGACTTCAAGCTGCCGCCCCATCCGAAGAACGCGCTGCCGGTCGTCACGTTCGCGGACGGCGTGACGCTGCACTGGAACGGCGAGACGATTCGCGTGCAGCACACCGCGAACGCGCACACGGACGGCGACGCGCACATCTGGTTCACGAACGCGAACGTGGTGCACATGGGCGACACCTTCGTGAATGGGTTCTTCCCGTTCGTCGATGTCGAGAGCGGCGGCGGGATCGAGGGACTGATCGCTTCGGCGAATCGCGTGCTGGCGGCCGCGACGCCCGAGACGCGCATCATCCCGGGTCACGGTCCTCTCGCGGGTCCCGCCGAGCTGAAGACTTTTCGCGACATGCTCGTGGACGTGCGTGGCCGCGTGGAGGCCGGCATCGCATCGGGCAAATCGATGGAGGAGTTCGTCGCCTCGAAGCCGCTCGCGGATCTCGACGCGGAGTGGGGCGACGGCTTCCTGAAGTCCGACCAGGTCGTCACGCTCGTCTGGATGAGCCTGAGCGCGCAGTAGCCGCCGATGACCACGCGCGTGAAGTGGATCGCGGGCACTCTCGCCGCGCTCGTCGTCCTGGCTGGCCTCGCAGTGATCGCGCTGCCGCATGTCTATGCGAAGCTCGCCGAAGACCCCGCGTTCTTCGCCGATGAGATCGCCGCGTTCGCAGCGCAGGACGCCGCGACGCCGCCGCCCGACGCGCCGATCGTGTTCGTGGGCAGCTCGAGCATCCGGCTGTGGTCGACCCTCGCCGAGGACATGGCGCCACTTCCCGTTCTGAATCGCGGGTTTGGCGGCTCACAGCTGTCTCATCTCATTCACTACGTGGACGAGACGGTGGTGCGCTACCTGCCGCGCGCAGTCGTCGTCTATGCGGGCGGAAACGACCTGCACGTCGCCACCGGGAAGACTGCGGAAGACGTGGCCCGCGACTTCGCAACCCTGGCGGCGACGATTCACGCCTACGCCCCTGGCGCGCGCGTGTACTTCCTCTCGATCAAGCCGACCAAGCGCTACTGGGCTCGCTGGCCCGAGATGAAGCGCGCGAACGAGCTGATCGAGCGGCATTGCAAGAGCGACGCGCGCCTCGCCTACGTGGACGTTGCGACCCCGCTGCTCGAAGACGGCAAGCCGCGCGGCGACGTGTTCCTGTTCGACGGCCAGCATCTGAACGACGCCGGCTACCGCGAGTGGAAGCGCGTGGTGCGCACGCGCCTGTGCGACGACCTCGGCGACTGCTGAGCGCGGCGGCCGCGCCCGAAGCGCAGGAAGAGCAGCGCGCCCGCCCCATAACAAGCGAGCGAGAACAGCGACGGCCCGCGGATCGCGGCCGGCGCGTCTTCGCGCTGCGCGGAGCACGAAGCCGCTCGCGCTGAGCGCGCGGTGATCGCCGCGCGCGATGCTGAAGTCGAGTGCGTCAGCGAAGCGCGGTCTTCGCAGCCGAGCGAAGTTGCAACTTTGAGCGGCTACCGTGCCCGGCTTCCGAGGAGACGCCATGCGCCGCGAGATCTTCAGCGAGGACCACGACCTCTTTCGCGATCAGTTCCGTCGCTTCGTGAAGGCCGAAGTCGAGCCGTTCGCGCCGCAATGGAATCGCGACGGCATCACGCCGCGCGCGATTTGGAAGCGCATGGGCGAGGAGGGCTACCTCGGCGCGAATCAGGCCACCGAGTACGGCGGCGCCGGCGGCGACTTTCTCTACGACGCGATCGTGATGGAGGAGCTCGCTTACTTCCGCTGCCACGCGCTGCAGGCCTCGCTGCACACGGACATCTGCCTGCCGTACCTCGCGTCGTTCGGGACCGAGGCGCAGAAGCGGAAGTGGCTCGTGCCCGCGATCGCGGGCGAGTGCCTCGTCGCGATCGCGATGACCGAGCCCGGCGCGGGCTCCGATCTCGCCGCGGTGCAGACGCTCGCGCTGCGCCAGGGCGACCACTACGTGCTGAACGGCTCGAAGACGTTCATCTCGAATGGGCAGAACTGCGACCTCGTGATCGTGGTGGCGAAGACGGATCCCACGAGGCGCCACGACGGCATCAGCTTGATCCTCGTCGAGACGGACACGCCGGGCTTCCGGCGCGGGCGCAACCTCGAGAAGATCGGCCTCGAAGGGCAGGACACGAGTGAGATGGCGTTCGAGGACTGCCGCGTGCCGGCGGCGAACTTGTTGGGCCAGGAAGGCGGCGGCTTCAAGATGCTGATGCAGAAGCTGCAGCAGGAGCGGCTCTGCATCGCGATCGGCTCGATGGCGAGCGTGCGCCGCTCGCTCGACGACACGATCGCGTACGTGAAGGAGCGCCGCGCGTTCGGCAAGTCGATCGCGTCGTTCCAGAACACGCAGTTCAAGCTGGCCGAGCTGGAGACGGAGTACGAGATCGGCCAAGCCTTCACCGACCGCTTGCTCGCCGCGCACGTGCGCGGCGACGACATCGTGAAGGAGGTGTCGATGGCGAAGTTCTGGTGCTCCGACCTGCAGAAGAAGGCCGCGGCCGAGTGCCTGCAGCTGTTCGGCGGCTACGGCTTCATGCGCGAGACGCCGATCTCGCAGGACTACTGCGACGCCGCGGTGCAGTCGATTTACGCCGGCAGCAACGAGATCATGAAAGTGATCATCGCGCGCCGGATGGGGCTCGAGTAAGCGCGCGAGCGCGACCTGGCGAGGCGAAGCCGAGCGACGAACGAACAGTGGCGTCCCCGTGAAGTTCCGCTTCCGCGACCTCGCGATCGATCCCGAGCTGCGCGAGCTCACGCGCGCCGGGAAGCCGGTGCGCGTCCAGCCGAAGGTGTTCGAGTTTCTGCTGTACCTCGTGCGCAATCGCGAGCGGGTGGTGCCGCGCGAGGAGCTGCTCTCGGCGGTGTGGCGGGACGTCGCGGTGACCGGCGCCTCGATCGTCCGCGCGCTGAAGGAAGCGCGCCGCGCGATCGGCGAGGACGGCGCGAGCTCGGCGTCGATCGCGACGCGGCGGGGCGAGGGCCTGCGCTTCGTCGCGGCGGTCGAGGTCGAAGGCGGCGAGCGGAGTGATTACGTCGGGCGCGAGGCGCTGCTCGCGGATCTGCGCGGCGCGTTCGACGCAGCGCGCGCGGGACGCGGACGCATCGCACTGCTCGAAGGCGAAGCGGGCATCGGGAAGACGCGCACGCTCGCGGAGCTCGCGCGCTGGGCGCGCGAATACGGCGTCTCGATCGCAAGCGGCGCCGCGAGCAGCGAGGCGGAGGCGCCGGCGTTCTGGCCGTGGCTCCAGGTGCTCGGCGCGCTCGGCGTCGCGCCGCGGAGCCGCCCGGTGCCGAGGCGCGAGAGCGCCGGGGCGGCGCGCTACGAGCTGTTCCTCGAGGTGCGCGTCGCGCTCGAAACGGCGCTCGCGCGCGGGCCGCTGGTGTTGTTACTGGACGACCTCCACGCCGCGGACGCCGGCACGCTCGAGCTGCTCGATGCGCTCGCGCCGGAGCTCGAGGGCCGCGCGCTGCTCGTAGCGGGCGCCTATCGCGCCGAGGGAGTCGCGCTCGCGCCGCCCCTCGCGCGCGCGCTCGCGCGCGTGCGCCGCCACGGAGCGGTGTCCGTGCTCGCAGTGCCGCGGCTCTCCGCCGACGAGATCGCGCGCCTCGTGAACGCGCGCACAGAGCGTGCGCCGGATTCGGCCGCCGCGGAGAAGCTCGCGTCCCTCACGCGCGGCAACCCGCTCTACGTGGTGGAGATGCTGCGCGCCTCGGGGTCCGCGCTCGCGGGCGGCGCGAGCGCTGCGCAGCTCGCCGCATCTCTGCAGCGCGCGATCGAGCTGCGCCTCGCGGAGCTGTCTCCGGCGACCCTCGCGTGGCTGCGGCTCGCCGCGCTGCTCGGCGAAGAGCTGGACGCAGGCGTCGCGCTGCTCGCGGGCGATGCCCCGCGCGAGCGCCTCGATGAGGCGCTCTCGGCGCGCGTGCTCGAGCGGGTGGCGCCGGGCTCGGAGCGAGTGCGCTTCGTGCACGCGCTCTTCCGCGAGGTGCTCGAAGCGCAGCTCGCCGAGCGCGAGCGGGAGGCGCTCCACGCGCGCATCGCAGCCGCGCTGCGCGGGCGCGACGAGGCGGAGCTCGCGCACCACCTGTTGGGCGCCGGCAGCGCCGGCGATCCGCCGCGCGGGATCGCGCTGGCGCTGCGCCTTGCGGGCGAAGCCACGGCGCTCGGGGCGACCGATCGCGCCGCGAATCTGCTCGGGCGCGCGGCGGCACTGCTGCTCGCGGGCGCACGCGTTCCGGAGCACGAGGCGGTGCAGGTGTGGAGCGGGCTCGCGGACGCGCGCCATCGCCTCGGCGACGCGCTCGCTGCGCGTGCCGCTGGCGAGCGCGCGCTCGCACTGGCGCGCGCGCGTGGCAGCGCCGCGTTGCTGGGCGCTGCGACGCTCGCGTACGCGGGCGACGTCACGACGCAGCGGCTGCCGCAGCCCGAGATCGTCGCGTTGTTACGGGAGGCGATCGCGAGTGTCGGTGAGGTCGACCTCGCGCTGCGCGCGAAGTTGCTCGCGCGGCTTCACGCCGAGCAGCGCTTCGCGCCGCACGCCGACCCGGGCGGGGAGACCCTGCGCGCGGCACTCGCGGCGGCGCGCGCCACGGGCGATCCGCTGACCGAGTTCGCGATCGTCGACGCGCCGTTCTCCGGGCTTTGGGAGAGCGTGCCGCCGGCGGAGCGGCTCCCGCTCGCGGAGCGCGCGATCGAGCGTGCGCACGCCGAGAAGTCGCTCGAGTGGGAGATGCGCGCGCGCACGAATCTCCTGAACGAGCTGCTCGCGCGCGGCGACCTCGCGCGATTGCGCGAGGAGTTCGCGAGGGCTGCGGCGCAGGCGCAGGAGCACGGCGCTGCGTGGATCGGGTATCTGCACGAGCTGTGCGCGAGCAGCGTGGCGGTCGTGCACGCCGATTTCGAGCGCGCCGAGCAAGCTGCGCAGCGCGCGCTCGCGGCGGGAAGACGCGTCGGCATCGAAGCCGCCGCGCTGTTAGCGGGCTCGCAGATGATCACGCTGCGGATCGAGCAGGGCCGCGGCCAGGAGGTTGCGGGGTTGTTACGGCTCGGCGGCGAGGGCCCACCCGGACCGGGCACGGCCTGCCTCTCGGCGTGGCTGTGGGCCGAGGCGGCCGACGCGGCGGCCATGCGCGATGCCCTCGCGCGGGTGGCGCGCGACTTCGGCGGACGGCTCGCGCGCTACGGGACGCCCGTCGCGAACGCGGCGTGCATCGCGCGCGCGTGCTGGCTCGTGGGCGACCGCGCGCTCGCCGAGGAAGCACGCACGATTCTCGCGCCGCAGCGCGGGCGGCTCGCGATTCGCGGCGTCGTCACGCTGCACGGGCAAGTCACCCACGCGCTCGCGCTCACCGAGGCGGCGCTCGGCGCGAAACGCGAGGCGCGCGCGCTGCTGCGCGAGGCCCGCGTACAAGCCGCGCAGATCAGCGCGCCGCGCTGGCTCAAGCGCATCGAGGTGGATGCGAAGGGGCTCGCTTAGCGGCGGACCCATGAGTCACGTTCGAGCTTCTGCGCGACGCGGAACCGCTCGCCTCGAAACGGCGCGCACCGCCCAGATGCCGACCGCATCGAGGCGCGTCCCCTAATGCCTCGGCGCCGCCGGCGGCGCGAGCGTCACCACGCTGTAGCCGATCGCGGGCTCGCTTCCGGCATTGCGATACGAGTGCCGCTGGTCGCCGAGAAACACCACGACGTCGCCGGCTGCGAGCGAGAAGGTCTCGCCCTCGGTCGTGAGCTCGATGCAGCCTCGTTCGCAGGCGAGGTACTCGCGCGTGCCGGGCGTGTGCGGGATGCCGTTCATCACGGCGCCGCGCGGCAGCTCGATCCGCTCGATCTCCATGCCCGCGATCTTCTCGGGCAGCAGGTCGCGCACGAGCGCGGAGCCGCGTTTGCGCATGCGCAGCGCGTCGGCCCGGTAGATGCGGCCCGTGGCGCGCGGCGCTGCGAGCAGCTCCTCGATCGACACGTGCAGCGCCGCGCCGGCGCGCACGAGCACGTTCACGGTGGGGTTCGCGCTGCCGGACTCGAGCGTGGTCCAGGTCGGCCGCGGGAGCCCCGCGAGCTTCGCGGCCTGCGCCTGCGTGAGGCCGCGCGCATCGCGCAGCTGGCGAAGGTTCGCGGCGAGGCGCGAGGCGAGGTCGCTGTCGGTCATGTCGCCACGTTAACGGCGCGCTGCAATACCAGCGCCGGAGATGACCGGATAGCCGGCTGCGGCATCTTGTCCTCGTGTTGCTCGGGCTCCTCCTTGCCGTCTCGCTCCGCGCCGCCCACGAGCTGGTCGGCGCTGGCGTCTTGCCCGTGCTCACGCGCGATCTCGGGGGCGACGCGCTGGCGGGGGGCTTCTTCGCCGCGTTCAGCGCGGCGTCAGCGCTCGGCATCGTCTGCGGCGGCTGGCTCGCGGATCGCGTCGGGCCCGCGCGCACGTTCGGCGGCGGGCTCGCGGGCTTCGCGCTCGGCATGCTCGCGACGGCGAGCGCGCCCACCATGCAGCTCGTGATTGCCGCGCGCGCGCTCGAAGGCTTCGCCGCGGGCATGGTGTCGTGCGTGGTGAGCGCGGTGGTGATTCGCGCCTACGACGACGCCGCGCGCCCGCGCGTGCTCGCGCTGCTTGCGGCGGCGTGGGTGGTGCCGGGCCTCGTCGCGCCGAGCGGCGCGGTCGGCGCCGCGGCGCTGTTCGGCTGGCGCGCAGTGTTCTACGGGCTCGTGCCGCTCGTTGCGCTGTCCGCCGCGCTCGCGCTCCCGCGGCTCCTGCGGGTCGATCGCGCGGAGCGCGCAGCTCCCGCCGGCTCGCGGCCAGTGCTCGCAGACGGCGCGCTGCGGGCGGCGCTCGCGACGCGCGGCCTCGTGGTGTTCGCGTTCTTCGGTGTCGAGGCGTTCCTTCCGCTTGCGCTCGAGCGCGTGCGCGGCGCCTCGCAGCTCGAGTACGGCGCGCTGCTCACGCTCTCGGCCTTGTTCTGGACGGTCGGCGCGTTTGCCGAGGCGCGCTGGCATGCGCGCATCGGGCCCACTGCGAGCGCGCGAATCGGCACGCTCGGCCTCGTGGCCGGCATTTCGCTCGCAGCGCTCGCGCTCACCGGTGCGCTGCCGATCGCGGGCGCGCTCGCGGCCTGGTCGCTCGCGGGGCTCGGCATGGGCGTCGCGTATCAGGCGGCGACGGCTGCGGCGATGCGCACGAGCCGCGACGGCAACGAGGGCGCGACCAGCGCTGCGCTCGGCGTCACGGATGCGCTGACGATCGCCCTCGCGACTGCGGTGTGCGGCGCATTCCTCGGAGCGGCCCCGCTCAGCCGCGGCGAGACGCCCGTGATGCTGCTGGCCGGCTTCGCGCTGGCGGCGCTGCTCGGGCTCGGGAGCCTCGTCAGCGCGACGCGCTTGCGCGCGCCCGCCGCTCCCTAACAATCCACCGGCAGCTCGAGGTGCCGCTCGTACACGAGATCGCGGTGCTCGAGCAGAATCGGATCCAGCGCGGCGAGGAGCACCGGGTCGCTCGCGGTGTAGCTCGCGCGCAGTCCGGGGTTCATCGGGCACTTCTCTTCGGGCAGCGGCTTCAGCATCGCGGCGAAGGTGGCCCAGTAGAGGTCTACGACCGTCAGCGTGTCTCCGAGCAGGTAGTCGCTGCCGCGGGCGCGCTGGGCGCGCAGGCGCTGCGCGAAGGCGCGCATGATCTCGGCGCAGCGTTCGGCCGCGCGCGCGGGCGGGAAGTCGGGCGAGGCGTAGCGCGGCAGCAGCGCCTCGAGCATCGCGCGCGAGGCGGGCGGCGTCTGCGGCGTGATCTCGAGCAGCATCAGGCGCCGGCACCAGCCGAAGCCGAGCTCGCCCGCGACCTCGTTCGCGAGGCCCATGCACAGCGCGCGCTCGTCGACGCTGCGCGGCAGCAGCGGCGGGTTCGGCGCGAGGCGCTCGGCGAGGTGCAGGATCGCGAAGCGGTCCACGCGCGGGCGCTCGTCCTCGTACATGGCGGTCGGCGCGTTCGCGGCGCCGGTCCAGCGGATCAGCGCGTCGTCGTTCTCGCCCGCGATCTGGGCGACCCTCGCGTATGGAATCTTCTTCACGTGCAGGATCGCCTTCGCCGCCTCGCCCCAAGGGCCTGGCACGCCGCGCGTCAGCACGAGGCGCAGCCCGCGCAGCCGCATCGCCTCTTCCACGCTCGAGTAGTTCGCCACGATTTCTCCTCCGCAAGGGATCGCACGCTAGCCGCGTCGCGATAGCGTCGACGCCGCTTCGGGAGGAACAGGCGATGTCGCTCGATCCGGTGATCAAGACGCTGCTCGATGGCATGGCGGCGGCCGGCGGCCCCGCGCTGGGCTCGCAGGATGTCGCGGCGACGCGCGCGGCGTTCGACAACATGCCGCTGCCGAAGAAGGAGATCGCGCTCGCGAGCGTCGAGAACCGCAAGATCCCCGGGCCCGCAGGCGAGATCCCCATCCGCATCTATCAGCCGCACGGCGCGGGCGTGAAGCCGGTGCTCGTCTACATCCACGGCGGCGGCTGGGTGATCGGGACACTCGACTCCTACGACGCCACTTGCCGCGAGCTCGCGCAGGGCGCGGGCTGCGTCGTGGTGTCGGTCGACTACCGGCTCGCGCCCGAGAATCGCTACCCGGCGGCGCCCGACGATTGTTATGCCGCGCTGAAGTGGGTCGCCGCGAACGCCGCGAGCCTCGGCGCAGACGCGAAGCGCCTCGCGGTGGGCGGCGACAGCGCCGGGGGCAACCTCAGCGCGGTCGTTTCGCAGATGGCGCGCGACAAGGGCGGCCCCGCGATCCGGTTCCAGCTGCTGATCTACCCCGTGACCGACGCCGACTTCACGCGCGGCTCCTACGTCTCGAACGCGGAGGGCTACCTGCTCACGACCGCGTCGATGCATTGGTTCTGGGACCACTACCTGCCCGACAAGGCGAAGCGCGCCGAGGCCTACGCGTCGCCGCTGCGCGCGAAGGACTTGTCAGGGCTGCCCGCCGCATGGGTGTGCACCGCGGAGTTCGATCCGCTGCGCGACGAGGGCGAGGCTTACGCGAAGCGCCTGCAAGACGCGGGCGTCGCGACGCAGCTCACGCGCTTCGACGGCCTGATCCACGGCTTCGTCACGATGGGACTCGTGGCGCCGAAAGCGCAGGCGGCCGTCGACGAGGCAGTCGCGGCGCTCAAGAAGGGGCTCGGCGGCTGACGACCAAGGCCACGCAGCAGGGGCAGCGAGTCGAAGTGCGCAGCGTGGCGGAGGCGCGGCGTCTCGCGGAAGCCGGTGCGCCTTCGCGCGCGCTGCGGGCAACCCGCGCGCTCACGGGCGCGAGCGCCGCGCAGGCGCGCGCTTGGCTGGAAGAGATCCTCGCGCGCGGAAAACGCGCGGGGTTGCCGCTGCGCTTCCGCTGAGCTGCCTGCACGCGCATCAAGACGCCCGCGCTCGCCGCCGATGTAGAGCGGCATGGCGGCACCTCTCGAGATCGACGACACGCTGTTCGCGGCGATCACCGAGAGCCGCCTCGCGCTGCGCGTGCCCGTGCCGCTCGAGCTGGTCGTGTGGGACGGACTGCGTTCGAGGCGCGGCGAAGTGCTCGACATCTCGCTGACCGGCGCGCGCGTGCGCTTCGCGGAGCCCATCACTACGGATCGGCGCCCGTGGATCTGGCTCCCCGCCGGGCTCGGCGCTGCGTATCCGCAACCGATCGGCGTCGAGGTGGCGTGGTCGGACGCGCTCCCCGGCGCGCCTACCGGACACTGCCAGGTCGGCGTGCGCTTCCGCAGCTTTCCGCTCGGCGGGCGCGAGCGACTCGCACGCGTGCTCGCGGATCTCGTGGGGCGCGTCCCCGAGGCCGCGCAGATCGAGGAACCGGCCGACCGCCGCGCCGCTCCGCGCCACGCGTTCGAGCGCCGCATCATCGCGCGCGGGAAGGGCACGCCCCTCGTGCTGTTGGGGCGCGACCTCTCCGCGGGCGGGCTGTGCGTCGAGACGCGCCGCGCGCTCGCGATCGGCGACCGACTCCAGCTTGCCCTTCACGCCGGCGGCGAAGTCCCGCTCGTGATGCAGGCCGAGGTCGTGCGCGCGATCGGCGACGAGCGCTGGGGCCTCGCGTTTCGCGAGGTCAGCAGCGCGCAGCAGCTGCGCCTCGAGCAGATTCTGCGCGATCAGCTCTCGCCGCACGTCGGCCAGAACGCGCTGCTCGTGAGCGAGGTCCCCGCCTAGCTCGCTGGCAACGAGGCCGACCTGGATGCGGCGACCGGAGCCGGGGCCCAGCTCGCTCGGCTTCGCCTCGCTGCGCGCTGCGCTCGCTAGCGGAACAGGCGCGAGATCGAGCTGCCGTCGTGGATGGCGCGAATCGCGTCGGCGAATAGGCGCGCCACCGACAGCACGTGGACCTTGTCCACGCGTTTCTCCGGCGGCAGCGGCAGTGAGTCCGTCACGATCAGCGATTTCAGTGGCGAAGCCTCGAGACGCGGGATCGCCTTGCCCGAGAGCACTCCGTGCACGCACGCGGCCTCGACCGAGAGCGCGCCGCGCTGCAGCACGAACTGCGTCGCCTCCATCAGCGTGCCGCCCGTCGCGATCTCGTCGTCGATGATGAGCGCGTGCTTGCCCTCGACCTCGCCGATCAGGTTCGTGGCGCGCGCGTTGTCGTCGTCGCCGTAGCGGCGCTTGTCGACGATCGCGATCGGAAGGTTCAGCCGGTTGGCGTAGGCCCCGATCTCCTTCGACTCGCCGACGTCGCCGGCGACGAGCACGTAGTTCGAGAGATCGCGCGTCGAGCGCAGGTGGTCGCACAGGATCGGCGCGGCGTTGAGCTGGTCCGTGGGCATTCGGAAGAAGCCCTGCACCTGCGGCGAGTGCAGGTCCATCGTGAGCACGCGGTCCGCGCCGGCGGTCTCCAACAAGTCGGCCATCAGCCGTGCGGTGATCGAGATGCGCGGCCGGTCCTTCTTGTCCGAGCGCGTGTAAGGGAAGTAGGGGAGCACCGCGGTGATGCGGCCCGCGCTCGCGTGCTTGAGCGCGTCGATCGTGATGAGCAGCTCGACGATGCCGTCGGAGACCGGCGCGCACGAGGGTTGGATCACGAACACGTCCGCCTCGCGCACGTTCTCTTCGATCTGCACGAGCATGTTCTCGTTCGAGAAGCGCACCACGCTCGACGGGCAGAGATCGATCCCGAGGTGCCTGCAGATGTCGCGCGCCAGCTGCGGGTGCGCGGTGCCGCTGATGACCTTGATGTTGCCGATCATGCGTTCCCCCCGCGCGCTCGGCGTTCTCCGAATACACGAATCACAAGGAGAGCGCGCGGCGCGATCCTATCACCGGCCTCGCGCGCCAGCCGCAGAAACCTTCGCCCAAGAGTCGCGGAGTCCGACGGTGCGGTTGAAGACGGGCGCACCCGGGCGCGAGTCGGGGTCGGCGCAGAAGTAGCCCGTGCGCTCGAACTGCACGCGCAGCCCGGCGGCAACGTCCGCGAGACTCGGCTCGACGTACGCGCGCGCGAGCACTTCGAGCGAGGCGGGGTTCAGGTCCGCGAGAAAGTCGCCGTCGTGAGCCGAGCCGGGCTCCGCCGCGCTGAAGAGCGTGTCGTAGAGCCGCACCTCTGCGGCCGCCGCGTGCTGCGCCGAGACCCAGTGCAGCGTGCCCTTCACCTTGCGCCCGTCCGGCGAATCGCCGCCGCGCGTCGCGGGGTCGTACGTGCAGCGCACACTCGTGATCTCGCCCGCCGCGTTCTTCTCCACGCCCACGCACTTCACGAAGTAGGCGTATCGCAGGCGCACCTCGTTGCCGGGGTAGAGGCGGTGGAAGCCATTCGGCGGCGTTTCCTCGAAGTCCTCGCGCTCGATCCACAGCTCGCGCGCGAACGGCACTTTGCGCGCGCCCGCGCTCGCGTCTTCGGGGTTGTTGATCGCGTCGAGCTCTTCGCCGGGGCCTTCGGGGTAGTTCTCGATCACGAGCTTCAGCGGGCGCAGCACGGCCATGCGGCGCGGTGCGGTCTTGTTCAGGTGCTCGCGGATCTCGAACTCGAGGCGCGCGAGCTCGATCACGTTGTCGCGCTTCTGGAGGCCGACGCCGCTGGCGAAGCTGCGAATCGACTCGGGCGTGTAGCCGCGCCGGCGCAATCCCGCGATCGTCGGCATGCGCGGATCGTCCCAGCCGCGCACGCGCCCGTCGTCGACGAGCTGCTTCAGGAAGCGCTTGCTCATCACGGTGTGCGAGAGGTTGAGCCGCGCGAACTCGATCTGCTGCGGGCGCGGCTCGGGCAAGTCGAGCGCGGCCAGGATCCACTCGTAGAGCGGCCGGCGCGGCTTGAACTCGAGCGAGCAGAGCGAGTGCGTGATGCCCTCGATCGCGTCCGAGAGCGAGTGCGCGAAGTCGTACATCGGGTAGACGCGCCAGGTGGTGCCGGTGCGGTGATGGGGTGCATCGACGACGCGGTAGATGATCGGGTCGCGCATCGGCATGTCCGGCGAGGCCATGTCGATCTTCGCGCGCAGCGTGCGCTCGCCGGGGCGCGACTCGCCGCGCGACATCGCGGCGAACAGCGCGAGGTTCTCGTCGACCGAGCGCGTTCGATGCGGGCTGTTCCGGCCCGGCTCGGTGAGCGTGCCGCGGTGCGCCTCGATCTCCTCCGAGCTGAGGTCGCACACGAACGCCTTGCCGCGGCGGATCAGGTCGACCGCGAAGGCGTGGAGGCGCGGGAAGTAGTCGCTCGTGAAGTGGAGATGCGAGCCCCAGTCGAAGCCGAGCCAGCGCACGTCCTGCTGCTGGGCCGCGACGAACTCGTCGCTCTCGGCGGCGGGATTCGTGTCGTCGAAGCGCATGTGACAGCGCCCGCCGAATTCTTGGGCGACGCCGAAGTTGAGGCAGATCGCCTTGGCGTGGCCGATGTGCAGGTAGCCGTTCGGCTCGGGGGGCCAGCGCGTCACGACGCTCGCGTGCTTCCCCGACGCGAGGTCGTCGCGAATGATCTGGCGAATGAAGTCGAGCGGCTTGCTCGGCTCCGCGGCGGCGCTCATCCCGGTCCCCCGAAGGCGGCGCAACGTAACGGAGGCGCACGCGAAACTCCGCGCGGGCGGTTTCGCGCGCGTGCAACCCGCGCAACTATTCGCGCTTCCCGCCGCTCACTCCCGGGCGGCGACACGAGGTGCACGTCGCGATGAAGATCAAGGCCGCCATCTACCAGAAGCCCCACGAGCCGCTCACGATCGAGGAGGTGGAGCTGCGCAAGCCCGTGGCGGGCGAGGTGCTCGTGCGCACCGTGTGCAGCGGCGTGTGCCACTCCGACATGCACTTCGTCGAC
This sequence comes from Deltaproteobacteria bacterium, assembly GCA_016875395.1. Taxonomy (NCBI): domain Bacteria; kingdom Pseudomonadati; phylum Myxococcota; class Myxococcia; species Deltaproteobacteria bacterium. Next base: position 25,027 of record VGRF01000035.1, read on the forward strand.
GGCCTCTGGCAGCTGCCGCTGCCGACCGTGCTCGGCCACGAGGCCGCGGGCGTCGTCGAAGAAGTAGGCGACGGCGTGACCTACGTGAAGAAGGGCGATCGCGTGATCATGTCCTTCCGGCCGTTCTGCGGCACTTGTTATTACTGCCTGCGCGGCACGCCCCACCTGTGCAACGACCCCGCGATTCAGGCGTCGTCAGCGAGCCGGCTCACGTGGAAGGGCGGACCCGTCCTTCAGTTCTCGAACGTGGGCTCGTTCTCCGAGTACATGATCACGTCGCAGCAAGGCGTGGTGAAGATCCCCACCGAGATGCCGATGGCCGAGGCCGCGCTGATCGGCTGCGGCGTGATGACCGGCATCGGCGCCGCGCTCTACACCGCGAAGGTGCCGGGCGGCGCGATCTGCGTGGTGATCGGCTGCGGTGGCATCGGCCTCAACGTGATCCAGGGCTGCAAGCTCGCCGGCGCGAGCCAGATCATCGCGGTCGACGTGGTGGACGGGAAGCTCGATCTCGCCAAGAAGTTCGGCGCGACGCACACCATCAACGCGAAGACCGACGATCCGGTCGCCGCGGTGAAGACGCTCACGAACGGACTCGGCGCCGAGTACGCGTTCGAAGCGATCGGCAGCCCGGCCGCCGCGACGCAGGCGTTCGAGATGATCCGCAACGGCGGCACCGCGGTGATCGTGGGCATGATGCCGCTCGGCTCCGAGGTGAAGCTGAACGGCGTGGGCTTCCTGATGGAGAAGAAGGCGATCGGCTGCATGTACGGCAGCGCGAACTTCCGCGAGCACATGCCGAAGCTCGTGGACCTGTTCCTGCAGGGCCGCATCGACCTGTCGGGGCTCGTGAGCCAGCGCCTCTCGCTGCACGAGGTGAACAAGGGCTTCGACCTGATGCGCAGCGGCAAGGTCGCGCGCAGCGTGCTCGACATCAGCGCCGCGTAGCGCGGGGGACGCGCACCTGGGACGTACGTGCACCGAATTCGATCTGCACGTACGTCCCAGGTGCGTGTCGATGTGCAGGTACGTCCCTGGTGCGCGGCTCGCGGCGCCGCCCACTACGCCGCTGGCTCCCGCCGCCGCACGTGCGCCTCGCGCACCGAGATCGCCGCTCGTCGCTGCTCGGGCGTGACGCGCACCGTCGCCGCCGGGAGATGCTGCGCGATGGCGGCGTGCTTCACGCAGCGCACGCGCGGCTGCGGGTTCGTGCGCGTCCAGATCCAGCGGTACTGGATCATCCCCTCGCGATTGCCGCACGTATCGAGCCAGTTCGCGACGCCGGGGTCGCGGTGCGCGATCACGCAGCGGAAGCGGCCGTCGGCGTCGACGCGCGCTTGGTTGTGATTGAGGCTGGTCTGGCGCGACGCGAACTCGAGCGTCTTGAACCACGGATCGCACAGCTCGATCTGCCAGTAGCGCGCGTCCGGCAGCTCGCTCTCGAAGATGAGCGCCTCGTCGTCGGCGAGCTTGTACCAGTCGTTTCCGTAAAAAATGTCCGGCGCGCCGCCCACGAAGCGCCGCGCTGCCGCGATCTCGCCGGGCCTCCACGCGTCGCGCAGCTGCTCCACCCACTCCATCCAGAAGCGCGTCGTCGTGAGCGTCCACTCGCCGGCGAGGTCGAGTCGGTCCGCCATCGCAGCGGCGGTCAGGTCTGCGGGCGCTGCGCCGCCCACGCGCTCGATGAAGAAGCTCGCGGGCGTCTCGCGCTCCCACTCGAGCAGGTACTGGCGAACTTGCAGGTAGGAGCCGTCGGGATGCAGCGGGACGAAGTCGCCCGCGTATCCGGCGGGCCGCTCGGGCGCGAGCAGCACGGAGAACGCGCCGCTCGCGTCGAAGTGAAGGTCCTTGCACGTGACGGCCGCGAACACGCGGTCGTCGCCGAGCTGCATGTGGCCCTCTTTCACTTCGAGCAGGAAGTCATACACGCTGCGGCGCTCGCCGAACACGCGATACGTGCCGCGCGGATCGACGCGCGCCCACAGGTACTGGTTGTCGGGATTCTCCGCGCCCCACTTCGCCTGCGAGTCGGGGTTGCGGATCCAGCGGGGTGCGCCCGGCTCGGCGAGCTCGAGCGCGTTGTAGAGGCCGGAGCGGACGAGCCCTAACAAGTAGCGGAAGCCCTCGGCGCGCAGCGCGTCGCTCTCGGCGCTCGCGAGGGGGAAGTCGAGCACCGCTTTGCCCGCCGCCGCGAGGTCGCGGCAGAAATCCTCCCACGCGCGTCCGTCGAGCAGGCGCGCGCGCTGCTCGGCCTCCGCGCGCCGCGGGCGCCGCAGCTTCTTCAGCGCGTCGCCGCGCAGCCCCGTGCCGCCCGTCGCGACGTCATCTCGCTCGCTCATGGGTCAGCCCTCGCTCGGAACGCCGAAGCGCTCCTGGTACGTGCGGAAGCGCTCGCGCTCTTCGCCCGCGCTGCGGCCGAGCGCGGCGAAGTCGTACTTGTGCGTGCCGTGCTTGCCGCGTGGCTTCGCGGCGGCGTAGTCGCGAATGCGCGCCGCCAGCTCCGGCGTGAAGGGCAGCCCGAAGCGCGCGTAGATCTGCTCGACCGCGCGCGCCGGGTCGCGCACGACGTTCGCGTAGAGCACGTCGCAGAACTGATTCTGCGGGATCGCGCCCGAGTCGCGGAACGCGCCCATCGCGTCGAGCAGCGCGCGGCAGGTCTCGGGCGAGAACCAGCCCTTGAACATCTCGGCGTCCACCGCATCGCTGCGCACGAACGCCGTCGAGTAGAGAATGCTCACGACCGAGGGCAGCACCTTCAGCGGATCGCGGTGCGTGATCACCACGCGCGCGTCGGGGTACTCGCCGAACAACACGGGCAGAAGGCCGAGCCACGACGGCGACTTCAGCACCCAGCGCGCGCGCGCATGGCGGGATTGCAGGTGCTGGAGGAAGCGGCGGTGAAACGCGAAGGCGACGGACTTGTCGGCGCTCGCGTACCACGCGGCGTAGCTCGGCACGATGTGGCGGCCCATCAGCTCGTCGCTCACGAAGCTCGGCGGCGTGATCTGGATGTCCTCGACCGGAATGCGCGCGCCCAGCTCGTGCATCGCGCGGTACTCGGGGACGATGTGGTTCCAGAGCTGGAGCTCCTCCTCCGCGCGCGCGATGCGCGCATCGCTCGCGTAGCTCGCGGCCTCGGGCGCGGGGCAGGGCAGGCGCACCTCCCAGTGCAGCGGGACGCGGCTAGTCGGGTCGAGCATCAAGAGCTCGTGCAGAATCGTCGTGCCGGTGCGCGGTAGGCCCGTGATGAAGATCGGGCGCTCGATGCGCTGCGCGGCGATCGCGGGATCGTGCCTCCGCGCATCGGTGAGGCGCAGGCGATTCGTCAGCCACGTCAGCACGTCGCCGCGCACGAGCATGCGGCCGAGCGCGTGCAGCTTCGCCTCGTCTTCGCACGCGCGCAGGAAGATTCGGTAGGGCGTGAGGAACTCGTCGCCGCCGAAGTCGTCGAGGCCCGTCTCGCGCCGCGCCGAATCGAGCAGCTCGTCCGCGTTCAGCGAGATCCAGCGCGGGTCGACCGCGGCATGGAGCGAGCGCACCCACGCGGGCCGCGGTCCGGGCTGCCACGGATCGTCGTTCTCGTGCACGCGTGCTCTCCACGAACAGCGCGCGCGGTGTTATCGCAGCTGCGGCACGCTCGCGCGGCGGAGACGGAGATGGCAGGACGCATCGAAGGCAGGGTCGCGGTGATCACCGGCGCGGGATCGGGCATCGGTCGCGCGATGGCGCTGCGCTTCGCGGCGGAAGGCGCCGCCGTCGTCGCGAACGACATCGCGGAGGCGGGGCTCGCTTCGCTCGCGAGCGAGCTGCGCGCGCGCGGCGCGGGCATCGAGACGCACGTGGGCGACATGGGCAGCGCCGCGGTGGCGGATGCCGCGGCCGCACTCGCGACGTCGCGCTTCGGGCGCCTCGACGTGTGGGTGAACAACGCGGGCGGCGGCATGCCGACGCCATTCGAGGCGACCCACGAGCGCGCCTACCGCGCCGAGCTCGCGCGCAATCTCGATACCGCGTGGTTCGGCTGCCAAGCCGCGCTGCGCGTGATGAAGGCGCAGGCGAGCGGCGCGCTGATCAACGTGTCGTCCGGCGGCGCGCTGCTCGCGTCCGAGGGCCTGCACGCGTACTCGGCGGCGAAGGCCGCGATCCTCTCGCTCACGCGCAACCTCGCGCTCGAGTACGGGCCGCTCGGCGTCCGCGTCAACGCGATCGCCCCGGGCCCGATCCTCACGCCCGTGTTCGCGGAGTACTTGAAGACGCTGCCTGGCGGCGCTGCTCGCGCCGGCGAGCACGTGCCGCTGCGGCGGCTCGGCAGGCCCGAGGAGATCGCCGCCGCCGCGCTCTTCCTCGCGAGCGACGACGCCAGCTACGTGAGCGGCGCGACGCTGGCCGTGGACGGCGCGATCACCGCGGTGCTGACCCCGCCGCGCGCGGGCTGAGCGGGCTCCCAGATCTGGAGCGCGTGCGTGGAGGCGCGATAGCGTGACGCGCCCCCACCCCCAAGGAGCCCGCGATGAAGGCCGCCGTTCTGCGCGAAGTGAACAAGCCGCTCTCGATCGAGGACGTGACGATCGACAACCCCGCGCCGCACGAGGTGCTCGTGCGCACCGTCGCCGCGGGCGTGTGCCACAGCGACCTGCACTTCCAGAACGGCGCCTACCAGTACCCGATGCCTGCCGTACTCGGGCACGAGTCGGCCGGCATCGTCGAGAAGGTCGGCAGCGAAGTTCATTACGTGAAGCCGGGCGATCACGTGATCACGTGCCTCTCCGTCTTCTGCGGCCACTGCGACTACTGCACCAAGGGCCGGCCGGCGCTCTGCGCGGGAAAGGGCGAGACGCAGCGCCAGCCCGGCGGGAAGCCGCGCCTCTCGAAAGACGGCGCGCCGGTGTGGCAGTTCCTCGATCTCTCCTCGTATGCGGAGCAGATGCTCGTCCACGAGAACGCGGTCGTGAAGATCGACCCCGAGATGCCGCTCGATCGCGCCGCCCTGATCGGCTGCGGCGTGATGACGGGCGCGGGCGCGGTGATGAACACGGCGCGCATTCCGGCGGGCTCGACGGTCGCGGTGCTCGGCTGCGGCGGCGTCGGGCTCGCGGCGATTCAGGGCGCTCGCATCGCGGGAGCGTCGCGCATCATCGCGGTCGACACGGTGCCGTCGAAGCTCGAGCTCGCGAAGCGCATGGGCGCGACCGACGGCGTCAACGCGAAGACGGGCGACCCCGTCGCGCAGGTGAAGGAGCTGACGGGCGGCGGCGTCGAGTTCTCGTTCGAGGCGATCGGCCTGAAGCGCACCGCCGAGCAGGCGTTCGAGATGCTGCGCAACGGCGGCACCGCCACGGTGATCGGCATGATCCCGGTCGGCCAGAAGATCGAGCTGCACGGCGTCGACTTCCTGTTCGAGAAGCGCATCCAGGGCTCGAGCATGGGCAGCAACGCGTTCCGCGTGGACATGCCGCGCTTCATCGAGCTCTACAAGCAGGGCCGCCTCAACCTCGACGACCTGATCAGCAAGCGCATCAAGCTCGCTGACGTGAATGCCGCGTTCGAGGACCTGAAGAAGGGCGAAGTCGCGCGCAGCGTGATCACGTTCAGCTGAGCGAGCGCCACTTCGTGCCAGACCCCGATTGGCCGGCGCCGCCTCAGCGGGCGCGCTGCAGCTGATCGAGCGCCGCGCGTGCTGGGGCGAGCGCTGGATCGAGCTCGAGCGCGCGCGTCAGGTGATGCTCGGCGCCCGCGCGGTCGCCGAGCTGTGCAAGCAGGCTACCGAGGTTCGCGTGCGCTTCCGCGAGCTGCGGCTGCGCGCCGAGGGCGCGCTCGAAGTGCGCGCGCGCGCCTGCAAGATCGCCGCGCGCGCGCAGCGCGAGCGCGAGGTTGTTGTGCGCGCTCGCGAGCTCGGGGCGCAGCGCGAGCGCGCGCTCGTAGTCGGTGATCGCGCCCGCCAGGTCGCCGCGCTGTGCGCGCAGGCCGCCGAGATTGCTCCAGCTCTCGGCGTCGCGCGGATCGAGTGCGACGGCGCGCTCGGCGTGCTGCTGCGCGTCGGCGAGCTTGCCTTGGGCGCCGAGTGCGATCGCGAGCGACGCGTGCGCGAGCGCGGTGTCGGGCGCGAGGAAGAGCACGCGATCGTAGGCGGCGATCGCGCCGTCGTAGTCGCCTGCGCGCTCCGCGGCTTCGCCGGTGCTGATCCAGGCCTGGAGCGAGGTGGGATTGGTGGCGCGCCACTGGGCGAGGAAGGCGGCGTCGGTGTGGTAGGCGGGAGCGCGCACGAGAGTCAGCGCGGCGAACGCGGTCAGCGCGACTGCCGCGACGCCGCGCGCGACGCGCGGCATGCGTGCGCCCGCCGCGAGGACCCCGAGTCCCGCCCAGCCCGCGAGCGCTGCAAAGCCCCAGCGCTCCGCAAAGCCGGGCTCCTGCACGAAGACGTTCGCGGTGGGCGCGATCGAGAGCCCGATCAGCGCGAGAAACCACAGCGCTCGCCCCCGGTCTCGGCGCATCGCGAGCAGGGTCAGCACGCTCGCGCAGAGAAGCGCGAAGAGCGTACGCGGCAGCGACCACCACACCGCGAGCGTCGGCTCGTACACGACGGCGAAGAACGGAGCGAGGGTCGTCTGCACGTGGTAGAGCAGCGACAGCAGCGGACCTTCGGGGCGCGAGAGCAGCGCGAGCTCGGGATTCGCGCCGGCAGGCACCGCGACGGAGCGAAGCGCGACGTACGCGGTGACGACGGCCGCGTGCGGCAGGTAGCGCGCGAGCCAAGCGCGCGGCCCGCGCGGGGGATCGGGCGCGATGCGCAGCGCGTCCGCGAGGCCTAACAACAGAGGGGTCGCGATCGCTTGCTCCTTCGAGAGCATCCCGAGCGCGAACCAAGCCACCGCGAGTGCGCGCCCGCGCGAATCGCCGCGCAGGTAGCCGCCGAGAGCGAGCAGCGTGAAGAGCGTGGGCAGCAGCGTCTCGCGTCCCGACGCGATCGGAATCACGCACTCCGACGCGATCGGATGCACCGCGAGCAGCAGCGCCGCCGCGCTCGAAGCGCGCGCGCTCACGCCGAGCGCGGGGCGCGTGAGCAGCGCACGGAGCGCCCAAGCGCACGCGAAGCCGAGCGCGAGATTCAGCGCGTGAAACGGCAGCGGGTTCGCACCGTGGAGCCATTTCTGCGCGACGTTGAGCAGCCGCGGGATCGGCCGGTAGTACGGCACCAGCGGCGACATCGGCTCCGCGAAGATGCGCGCCAGCTGCGAGAAGCTCTCGGGCACCGGCTCGTCCACGACGTGCAGCCAGTCGTCGTAGACGAAGCCCGCGAACAGCGAGCGTCCGTACACCACGAGCATCAGCGCTGCGAGGACCAGCGCTGCCTTCGCGCGATGGCTCACACGCGCGCCGCGCGGAAGCGCACCGGCATCCGGCGCGGGCCGTTGATGAACCACGAATGGAGGCGCTCCACCGGCCCCGCGTTCTCGAGGTCGTGCACGCGATCCAGCAGCTCGTCGAACATGCAGGCGATCTCGAGTCGCGCGAGGCTCGCGCCGAGGCAGAAGTGCGAGCCGCCGCCGCCGAACGCGACGTGGGGGTTCGGATCGCGGCGAATGTCGAAGCGGTCGGGCTCGGCGAACACCTCTTCGTCGCGATTCGCCGAGGGGTAGAAGATCACCACCGGTTCGCCCTCGCGGATCTTCACCCCGCTGAGCTCGGTGTCGCGCGTGGCGGTGCGCTGGAACTGCACGACGGGCGTGGTGAAGCGCAGCATCTCCTCGATCGCGGTGTCGAGAAGCGTGCGCTCTTTGCGCAGCGCGGCGAGCTGCTCGGGGTGATCGATCAGGGCCTGCATGCCCGACGCGACGAGGTTGCGCGTGGTGTCGCCGCCGGCGTTGATCAGCAACAAGAAGAACAGGTCGAACTCGAGGTCGCTGAGCCGCGAGCCGTCGAGCTCGGACGAGAGCAGCACGCTCGCGAGATCGCTGCCCGGGTTCGCGCGCTTCGCGGCGCGCACGCCGGCGCTGTAGGCGAACATCTCCGCGACGGCCTGCGCGGATTCGGGCGCGTTGTCGGCGCTGTGCATGATCTCGGTGAGCTCGTAGAGCTTGCGCCCGTCCTCGAGTGGAATGCCGACGAGCTCCGCGATCAGGTAGCTCGGCAGCTCGCCGGCGATGTCCGTCACGAAGTCGCACTCGCCGCGCGGCAGCACGGCGTCGACGATCTGCTTGCAGAGCGCGCGGATGCGCGGCTCGAGGGCTGAGACGCGGCGCGGCGTGAAGCCGCGATTCACGAGCGAGCGCAGGCGCGTGTGCTGCGGCGGGTCCATCCCCAACAACATGAGCCGCGACTGTTCGAGCCCGACCGGATCCGCCTCGGGCGTGGGCATGTAGCCCTTCCGCGCGGACGAGAAGAGCGCGGAGTCGCGCGAGACCGCCAGCACGTCCGCATGTCGCGTGATCGCCCAGAACCCGCCCGCGCCCGTGTGCGGATGCCAGTACACGGGCGCCTCACGGCGCAGCGTGCGAAACGCCTCGTAGGGCGGACCGGAGGCGAAGGTCGCGGCGTCAAGCAGATTCGGGATGTCGCGCATTGGAGCGCAGCGTAGGCCCCGTGGCAGAGGAAATCGCGTGCGCCAAACCGGGGACGTTCCGCAAGTAAGTAAAGAAACTCCCGCTTTACCTTCTTGCGGAACGTCCCCGAGGTGGAGCGCTCCGCTTCACGCGCCGCGGACGCTTGTGAGCCCCGCAGAGGAAATCGCGTGCGCCAGACCGGGGACGCTCCGCAAGTAAGTAAAGAAGCTCCTGCTTTACTTTCTTGCGGAACGTCCCCGAGTGCGCGGCTTCGCCTCCCCGAGTGCCCCGCTTCGGGTGCGCGACGCTTCGCGCGCGCGAACGCTCGTTCACTCCGGCAGCGCGAACCCCAGCAGCCAGTCGCCGCGCTCGCTCGGGATGCTGGTGTGGCCGCCCGCGGCGATCACCACGAACTGCCGGCCGCCGGGCCGCGCGCGGTAGGTCAGCGGGTTCGCGTGGGCGCCGGCGGGGAGGTGCGCGCGCCAGAGCTCGGCGCCGCTCGCGGCGTCGAAGGCGCGCAGGTAGCCGTCCATCGCGGCGCCGATGAAGACGAGACCGCTCTGCGTCGCGAGCGGCCCGCCCATTCCCGGCGGCGCCCACGGCAGCCAGAACGGCCACGGCGCACTGCCACGCGTGGTGCCGAGCGGTGCGCGCCACGCGACATCGCCGTGCGCGAGGTCGATCGCGACCAGCTCGAACCACGGCGGCTTCGTGCACGGGATGCCGAGCGGCGAAGTGAACACGCGCTGGATCGCGGCATACGGCGCGCCCGCCATGGGCACGAGCCAGCGGTCGCGCGTGCGCGGGCCGAAGGCGAGGGCGTGCCCGCGCGGCACGAGCTGCTCGATCATCGCGATGCGCGACTGCGCGAGAAACAACAGCTCGCGCCCCGGGTCGAGCGCGCTGCCGCCCCAGTTCACGCCGCCCGCGACGCCGGGGAACTGCACGGCGCCGGCGAGGCTCGGCGGCGTGAAGGCGCCCTCGTTGCGCGACGCGGCCAGCAGCTCGCGGCACGCGGCGCGGTCCCAAGGTGTTAGGCCGAACAGGTCTTCCTCGCGCACGCCGTGCGGATGGAGCGGGGGCGGAAACGTGGGGAAGGGTTGCGTCGCCGCGGTGCGCTCCTCGGCCACGTCGGTCTGCGGCACCGCGCGCTCCTCGACTCTGTGCAGCGGCTCGCCGGTCTCGCGATTCAGCAAGAACACATGGCCCGCCTTCGTGGAGACGGCGAGCGCTGGCGCGCCCGCGTGCTCGAGCAGCGTCGGCTGCGCGCCCACGTCGTAGTCCCAGAGATCGCGGTGCACGGTCTGAAAGCGCCACACGACTTCGCCCGTCGCGCCGCGCAGCGCGATCACGGCACTGCGGTAGTGGTCGATCGCGCCGCGCGTGTCGCCGCGAAAGAAGTCGTTGCTCGGGTTGCCCGTCGTGATGAAGAGCAGGTCGCGCGCTTCGTCCGCCGCGAACACGCCCCACGCGTTCGGCGTGCCGCGATGGAACTGCGGCGAGCCGTCTGCCGCGGCTGGAAGCTCGGGCGTGCCCGGCGGCGCTGGATCGAACGCCCAGCGCAGCGCGCCCGTGCGCGCGTCGAAGCCGCGCACGACGCCGCCCGCGATGTCGAAGCGTTGGTTGTCCGATACTTGGTGCCCCGTCGCGATCACGTCGCGGATCGCGGTGGGCGGGGAGGTCACGCGCACCTCGCCGGGCGAAACCGCGCCGAGCCCGCGCTCGAGCTCGACTTCCCCGTTCGCCCCGAAGTCCGCGCACGGCCTGCCGTTCTTCGCATCGAGCGCGATCAGCCGCGCGTCGTTCGTGGCGGTGAAGACGCGCACCGCGCAGGCCGCATCGGGGGCGGCTGCGGGGTCGTGCCACAACGTCACGCCGCGGCACACGAGGCCGTGGCCGTCGCGCTCGAGCGCGGGATCGAAAGCCCAGCGCGAGCGACCAGTTTCGGCGTCCACCGCGAACACGCGGTTGAACGGGGAGCATAAGTAGAGGGCGCCATCGTGCAGGACGGGCGTCGCCTGGAACGACGTGCGCAGCTCGCCGCTCGGGTCCCAGTCGCCGGTGCGGAAGCTCCAGGCGAGCTCCAGCGCACCCACGTTCGCAGGCGTGATCTCGCCGAGCGCCGAGAACTTCGTGCCGGCCGCATCGCCGCCCCAGTGCGACCAGCCCGCGGCCGGCGCGCTCGGCTCGCGCTGGAAGCTCGGTGCGCCGCACGCCGCAAGCGCGAGAGCGCCGACTGCAAGCGCGAGGCCGCAAGCACTGCGCAGCCGCGCGCGCAGCGAGCCGCAGGCGAGCGAAGTCACCGGGCCGGATCGAGGCGAATCACGACGGGCTGCCCGCGCTCGATCTGCCACGCGGGCGAGTTCGAGTTGCTCGTCCAAACGCGGCCCTCGGCGTCGAAGTCGAGCTCGCGCGTGTACGTCACGCGCGTCGGCAGCGGATACACCGTGAAGCGCTTCGCGTCGGGCTCGTAGCGAATCAGCGTGTCGCTGTTCGTGCCGCACACCCACACGTGCTGCGTGACGGGGTGAATCGCGAGCGCGTACGGCGTCTCGCCCGCGAGCGGCTGCGTCGGCAGCGCGATCTGCTCGAAGTGCTCCGTCGCAGGATCGAACCACGCGATGTGTCCCGTCGTGAAGCTCGGGATCCAGAGGCGGCCCTTCGCGTCGAAGCGCAGGCGCCGCGGGCCGGGGAACGGCGTCTCCCACAGCTTCACGGCGAGCGTCTCGGGATCGATGCGGCCGATGCGGTTCTCGTTCAGCTGCGAGAACCACACGCCGCCGTCGGGCGCGATGTCGATCCCGTAGGGCACGGGCATGTTGAAGCCGTCGGCGGACTCCGAGGCGTCGCCGCGCAGGTTGATCGCGTCGAACTTTTCGTCGAGCCAGAACATCGCCGGCATGAGCCGCAGCACGACTTCCTGCGCGAGCGTGCGCGCGGGCAGCCGCACGTGGGCTTGCTTGCTTGTTACGGGATCGAAGCGCCCGACGTGGTTCGAGGCGCTCATCGTGTACCAGATGCGCCCCTTGCGATCGAAGCGCAGCGTGTGCGGATAGATCCCGTCCGCGACCTCGTGGATCGCAAACGTCTTCGACTTCGGATCGAAGCGCGCGAGGCGATTGCCGATCGCGAGGGTGATCCAGACCGCGCCGTCGGGAGCGACCTGCAGCGAGTGCGGGCCGACGTGCGCGCTCGAAGCCTGCGACGGCGGGCGGTCTTCGCCGCCGAAGATCCCACCGAGCGCGACGCCCGCGACCTCGACGGGCCATGACTCGCGTTGGCCGTCGCCCGCGCGCGGATCGAGGCGAAACAGTGCGTCCTGTGCGCCATCGACCGAGTAGAGCGTCCCGTCCGGGTGCGCGATCACATCGTGCTGCATCGAGGCGCGACCACCGAGGTCCCACTCCTCTATGACGGCGCGGCGCACCTCGGCGGGCGGCGGCGGCGCGAAGCGCTCCGCGTTCTCCCAGCCGCGGGTGAGCGCCGGCACCGCGTGCTTCGGGTCGTATGCCGCGTTGAACAGATCCGGCACGCGCGCGCGCAGGGCGCTCGGCAGCATCGCGCCGCGCCGGCCCATCAGCGCGAGGATCTTCTCCCAGTCCTCCGTGCTGCGAACGCGCCGCGTCCACGGCGCGCCCTGCTGGTGGCAGTACGTGCACTCGCGCTTCAGCAGGTGCTGCTCGCTCGCGCCGAGGTCGCGCATCGCGAGCGCGTACCAGTGGTGCGCGGGAAGCTGCGCGGCGACCTCGCCGGCGCGCGTGTGGCGAGTCGCGCGCAGCTCGAGCGGGCCGCTTGTTACGGCGTCGAGCCACGCGTCCTCCCAGCCGATGCGCCGCGCGCGCACGCGCCACGCGTCGCCACCCTCCGGCGTCGGCAACACGAACGCGCCGTCATCCCCGCTGAACACCGTGACGCGATAGGCCGGGTCGCCGCGCTCCGCGGTGACGTGCGCGCCCGCGATCGGCGCGCCGCTCGCGGCGTCGACGATGCGCCCGCCCAGCTCGGCATGCGCGAGCGCGGGCAAGAGCGCGAGGGCGAGTGCGGAGCTGCGACGCATCGCGCCACATCGTACGCCCGCACTCGCGCGAGATCGCTGCGGACTTGCGCTATGCGAGCCGATAGCTTGCGCGTGCCCGCGGAGCGTCATTGAGCCAAGCCGACCCGAACTCGCCGCAGGACGCTCCCGTACGCGCACCGCGCTGGACCCGCGTCGTGCCTTGGCCCGCTCGCATGCCCGCCCTCACACCGCGGCAGTGGAAAGTCCTCGGGCTGCTCGGCGCGACCGAGTTCATCGATCATTTCGACGTGGGTCTGCTCTCGATCCTGCTCGTGCAGATCCAGGCGGGCCTCGGCGTCGCGGAGAACGAGATCGGCACGATCTCGGCGTGGATCCGCATGGGCGTGTTGCTCTCGCTCGCGGCGGGCGTGATCGCGGATCGCGTGGGTCGCCGCCGGCTGCTCCTCATCACGGTGATCGGCTTCTCGATCACGACGTTTCTGACGGCGTTCTCACGCACACCCGAGGAGTTCGCCGCGCTTCAGTTCCTCGGGCGCGCGTTTCTCTACGAGGAGACCGCGATCGCGATGGTGGTGGTGACCGAGGAGCTCGCCGCGAAGGACCGTGGCTTCGGCCTCGGCTTGTTAGGTGCGCTCGGCGCGTTCGGTCACGGCGCCGCCGCGATCTCGCTCAGCATCGTCGCGCACGTCCCGTTCGGCTGGCGGGCGCTCTACGCGATCGGCGTGCTGCCGCTGCTCGGCCTCGCATGGCTGCGGCGCAATCTTCCAGAGACCGCACGCTTCGCCGCAACGAAGACCGCGGGCACGAAGTGGTGGCAGCCGCTCGCGGCGCTGTTCCGCGCATACCCGGGCCGCCTCAGCGCCGTGCTCGCCGTCGCGTTCTCGGTCGACTTCGCGAACAGCGCGGCGGTCGGCTTCATGGCGAAGACGCTGCAACAAGTGCACGGCTACGCGCCGGGCCAGGTCACGCTCCTCTACCTGCTCGGCGGCATGCTCGCGATCGCGGGCAACCAGGCGGCGGGGATCTGGAGCGATCGCGTGGGCCGGCGGCCGGTGCTGATCGTGCTGCTCGCGATCGCGGGCCTCGCGTTCGCCGGCTTCTACGACCTGCGCGGCTGGATCATCGTGCCGCTCTGGATCGCGCAGGTGTTCGCGCTGCAGGGCGCGGCGGTGATTCTGCGCGCGCTCGGCAGCGAGCTGTTCCCCACCTCGTATCGCAGCACCGCCTCTTCCGCGCGCCTCGCGGCTGCGGTGCTCGGCGGCTCGCTCGGGCTCATGCTCGAGTCAAAGCTCTACGACGTGCTCGGCTCGCACGCGGCGGCGATCAGCGCGCTGCTGCCCGGCTTCCTCGTCGCGATCCTGATCGTGTGGCTGTTCGTGCCCGAGTCCGCGCGGCGCGAGCTGGAAGAGGTTTCGCCCGAGCGCGCCGCTCCGTAAGTTGGGAGCACTTCGAGGGGGCGAGGTGGGAAGCGAGCGCTGGCGGCACATCCGCGCGTTCGCAGCGCGCTGCGTGTGCGCTGCGCTGCTCGCGTGCGCGGTCATCGCCTGCGAATCGCCGCCCGCGCGCCCCGTGACGACTCACGTCGTGCAGCGCGGCGAGAACCTCTACCGCATCGCGCTCCACTACGGCGTGAGCGTCGACGCGCTGATGCGCGAGAACGGCATCCGCGACCCGCGCACGCTCGAAGTGGGCGCGCGGCTGCGCATCCCGGGCGCGAAGCGCAGCGCGCCGCGGGAGCCGCTCGCGCGCGAGCTCGACGCCGAGGCGAAGGCGCTCGCGCTCGGCTGGCCCGTGCACGGCGTCGTCACCTCGGGCTTCGGCGTGCGCAATGGGCGCCCGCACGAAGGCATCGACATCAGCACGCGCGAAGGCGCGCCCGTGTGGGCCTCGGCGCCCGGCGTCGTGACCTTTTCGGGGCGCCTCGGCGGCTACGGCAACATCGTCGTGGTGAAGCACGACGCGCTCTACTCGACGGCCTACGCCCACAACAAGCGCAACCACGTCGAGAAGGGCGAGCGCGTCGAGCGCGGGCAACACATCGCCGACGTCGGCAAGACCGGGAATGCGCGCGCGCGCTTTCCGATCGTGCACTTCGAAGTGCGGCGCGGCGAGGAGCCGAGGAATCCGCTGCGCTATTTGCCATGACTGCGCGCGCTGCGCTGCACGACGCGAGGGATCCGTGAGTGCCGAAGACCTGAAGCGCTTGATTCGCGACATCCCCGACTTCCCGAAGCCGGGCATCCTGTTCCGCGACGTGACGCCGCTGCTGCTGCACGAGCCGGCGCTGCGCGCGGCGATCGACGCGCTCGCCGCGCCGTTCCGCGGCGCCGGCGTTCAGCGCGTGCTCGGCATCGAGTCGCGCGGCTTCATCTTCGGCGCGCCCGTCGCGCTCGCCCTCGGCGCGGGCTTCGCGCTCGTGCGCAAAGAGGGAAAGCTGCCGTTCGAGACGTTTGCCGCGTCGTACGCGCTCGAGTACGGCGAGGACCGCGTCGAGATGCACGTCGACGCCGTCTCGAAGGGACAACGCGTGCTCGTGGTCGACGACCTGATCGCGACCGGCGGTACCGCCGCGGCAGCCGTGAAGCTCGCACGCATGGCGGGCGGCGAAGTGGTCGGCGCGAGCTTCCTGATCGAGCTCTCGGCCCTCGGCGGGCGCCAGGCGATGGACGTGCGCTGCGAGGCGGTGCTGAAGTATTGAGCGCGGACTCCGGTAGGTTCCGCGCGCTCGCCCCCGTAGCTCAGACGGATAGAGCAGCGGTTTCCTAAACCGCGTGTCGTCGGTTCGACTCCGGCCGGGGGCGCCAGCCGAACTCTGCGAGTTCCCTCAGCAATTCGGCGCGGTGCGCTCTCGGCGGTCGCTGCGACCGCGAGGGCAGGGGCCGTCTGGGGCCGTTCGGGTGCGTCGGATGCCACGGGCGCACCCGAGAAGTTGGCGAACGAGAGGTCCGCTTCCTCCCCGCGAAGTGCATGCGCGTAGACGCGAAGCGTGAGCGCAGGGTCCGCGTGCCCCCGCTGCGGCGCCCGCACGCGCGTGATCTCGGCGCATCTTCCCCCAGATGCGGTCGCCGCGATCCTCGGATGCCTCGGCCTGCCGACGCGAGCGCCTCCGGCCACGCCGCCGCGAAGCGACGAGCTATGGGCGGACGACGGATTCGAGACGCACCTTCGCACCTGAGGAGCCGCGAGCGCCGCGGCGGGCTGCGGAAGGCGGGCGTGCGCCCGCTCGCAGGGCGGGGGGCGCGGCGTCCCGTCGCCGCACCCGGATCGGCTTGATTTCCCCGCCTATAGGCGACGAAACGGTCCGGCGGTGCTGGATTTGTCATAACGTTCGTTCGCGACCCAGCGGGAAA
>VGRF01000036.1 GCA_016875395.1 Deltaproteobacteria bacterium
CGCCGTGCGCCCGCACTCGAGCCTCGGCAACCTCACCCCGGCGGAGTTCGCCGAGCGGTGCTCAACAACGCAGCAGACAGAGGCCGTTCTCTAGAGGAATTAGGGCCGAGGATCTCAGGCAGGTCAGGTGCGTGGACGCAACCAAGAGCCGCGCGTCCAAGGCGGCACCTGGCGGTGAAGTCGGGCGCGCCGCACATGAGAACGCGTCCCCAGCGAAACCGCGCGACCCCACGCTGCTGCATTTCCGTCGAAGGAAGCGTGCGAATAGGCAGCAGCGAAGCGTGCTGAGGACGCTCCGCGCCGCCACGGCCTCAGCGGCGAGCGCCAAGAACGCGTTGCTTCGCAGTGTTTGCGGGAGCAAGATGGGCTGCGAGCGACGGCGTTGGGCTCTGTCGAATACCTGTTGGGCAGCGCGAAGATGAGTCAGCGCGAACTTGAACACCTGGGCGACCCAGATCTTGAAATCGCAGGGCTTCGGGTTTGGGTTCACGGCCGCCAGTTCCCCGACGCAACCGACTATTGGGACGGAAACTGGCTTCGCGTCACCGGGCGTTGCAACTACCCGGGATCAAGCGTGCGCGTCCACGGTTCGATCATCCATCTCGGCGAATTGGTTGGCCTGCTTCGCGGGTGTGAGCGTCTCTTGCAGACCCTCTCCGGTCGAGCAGAACTCGCCTGTATCGAGCCCAACCTTCGAGTCGAGCTCGAAGCAAAGACTGGAGGCCACATCGACGTGGCTATCTCCATCACCCCGGACCACATGACGAAGAAACACAGTTTCAACGACGCCTTCGACCAGACCTACCTTCCGCCGATCATCTCAGCGTGCAAGCGCATCCTCGAACGGTTCCCTGTTCGCGAAGGTGAACGGCTGCCCGCATGAGCGCGCTGCCCAACAAGGCGCTGCAGCTGACCGGCAAGGGCCGCGCTCCGATCAACCGCGGTAGAATCTGGCGTCGAACGTCGGTGCTCCGGTCCGCCACGGTGGCGGCCCTTGCCGGCAGCTGAGCGCCGATCCGTTATGCAGCACTCATGAGTCATGAGATCGGCGCTGGCTGCCCGCATCGTCGCGCAGCATCTGCTCTGCGCGCGCGAGTACGCGCTTCGCGCCTTCCAGCCGCGCGCGCGCCACTGCGACCGCGCCCTCCGCCGCGACCTGCGCTTCCGCGAGCTGCAGCTCGCTCGCACCCGTCGTCACGGGCGCGACCGCGCCGCCGCTCGCGAGCGGCGCGAGGACGTAGCCCGCGAAGAGCCGCGTGCGCGCAAAGGGTTTCTTTTCCGCGCGCTCGACGGCGATCGCGAGGCGTCTCTCCGCCTCGGGCGTGAGCGCAAGCGTGGTGAGCGCGCCCTCGCTCACGGCGTTCGCCACCTGCGACGGCGCCGGCGCGGAGGAGCCGCCGTCGGCGAACGCGGAGGAGGAAAGCGCCGCGAGCGCGAACGCCAAGGCGAGAGCGAGCTTCGATTTCATGGCTCCACCGGTGTGGCAGGAGTTGTTACGGGAGCGGCGCTCGCTTCTGACGCGAGTGCGAGGCGATGGCCGACAGCGCGCTCGAGCTCCGCGCGCGCGCGGCGCCACGCGGCGTCAGCGAGCACGAACTCGCGGCGCCCTTCGAGCATCGCGATTTCGGCCTCGAGCTTCGCGCCTGCGTCGATGGCGCCAGCCTCGTAAGCCATGCCCGCGCGGTCATCCCACTCTTCGAGAACGGAAAGGCGCTCGCGATGCCATGCAAGCGCCGAGATGCGCGCAGCTTCCGCACGCGCGTAGGCCTCGCGGACTTCGCGAGTCACGCGTTGCACCGCGGCCTCGTAACGTGCGCGTGCCTGCGCGAGCTTCGCGTCGGCGAGTGCGCGCGCTGCGCGGCCGCCGTCGAGCGGAATGCCGAACTCGGCACCGGGGCCGATCTCCGCATCGGCGCCCGACCCGTTCGCGTCGAGCACGGCGATCAGCTGAAGCACTTCGCGGCGCGCGAGTCCGGCGCGTGCGCCGGCGGCTTCCACCTCGAGTTCGGCGGCGCGCAGCTCGGGGCGAGCAGCGAGCGAGTCGCGCACGAGCTCGTCGACGGAGGGAAGCTCGGCGTGAGGGAGCGCTGTCTCCTCCCTCTCGCAGGGCCAGTCTGCGAACTGGAACGCGGTGAGCTCGGACAGGCGCGCGGTCGCGCCAACAACCGCGGCGTACTCCTGCGCGTGCCGATCGGAGGCGTTCACTGCTTGGAGCTTGGCGCGCGCGACATCGACTGCGGGAAGCCCACCCGCGCGAAACCGCCGCTCGGCATACTCGGCGAAGCGGCGATACGGGTCGCGAGTCTCGCGTAGGAGCGCGCGGAGCCTGGACGCGGCGTTCGCGTCCGCACACGCGACGCGCACATCGCGCACGAGATCGAGCCCGCTCGCGACGACGCGCTCTGCAGTCGCCGCCCAGTCGCGCTTCGCCGCAGCAACGCGCTTCGGTCGCAGCCAGAGCGCGTCGATCGGGAGCTTCGCTGCGTACTCGAGCTGTTTCGAGCCGAGCGGTAACAGCACGCTGAAGGTTGCGGGAGGCGGTGCGCCTGCGCGCATCCACTCCGCCTCCGCGACCCCGAGATCCGCGAGCGCCGCACGGAATTGCGCGCTCCGGCGCAGCGCGAACGCGACGAGCTCGTCTTCGCTCGGCATCGCGTCCCCGGGGTCCGCGAGGTCGGCGCGCTTCGCTTTCTCACCGCTGCGCTCCGTGAGCTGCGCGCGAATCTGCGCCGCGCCATCCGGCGGGCTCACGCAAGCGACTGCGAGCAGCGCCGCCGCTGCGAGCGCAACCGAGCCTATGACGCGACGCGCTGGCAAGTTGCTCCCTAACGATTTGTCTGCGCGATCACCGTCTCGCCGAAGCGCAGCATCTGGTCGCGCTTCTGCACCAGGGTGGAGCGCGGGCCGAGCGTGAAGCTGAACGGAAACGAGTTCGCGCCGGTCATGCCGTGCTCCTCGAGGCGCCGCAACGTGGGTGCTTCGAGAGGCGTCACGAGTGGCACGATCGTTTCGAAGGGGTTGCTCGCGCGCGCGCTCTGGGCGCGCATCACGCGCAACTTGCCGAGGATCTGCTCCGCCTCTTCCGGCGTGTTGCCCACGCCGAGCCAGCCGTCGCCCACGTACGTCGCGCGCTTCATCGCGACATCTGTCAGGCCACCGAACCAGATTGGAACCTCGCGCCCCGGCGCTGGGCTCATCTGCGCGGGCTGCAGGTCGAAGAAGCGGCCGTGGTGCTCGACCACGTCGCCGGTCCACAGCTTGCGCATCAGCGCGACCATCTCGTCCATGCGCCGGCCGCGCGTGTGGAAGTCGATGCCGAGCGCGTCGAACTCCTCGCGGATCCAGCCCGCGCCGGCGCCGAGCGCGACGCGTCCATCTGTCAGGAGCGCGAGCGTGCCGAGCGTCTTCGCGAGCTGAATCGGCTCGCGCAGCGGGAGGATGAACACGAAGGTCGCGAAGTGGAGGCGCTTCGTCGCCGCCGCCATCGCCGCGATCGTCGTCCACGGATCCGGGAACGGCGTGCGCCCGTCGAACATCGGCGCGCCGTCTCCCGAGTACGGGTACTTCGACGCGAGCGTGCCCGGGAAGAACAGGTGATCGGCCAATAACAAGCCGTGGTAGCCCGCCTCTTCCGCTGCTTGCGCGATGCCGACTAGCTGATCGGGCTCCGCGAACGAGATGGCTTGCCAGAACTTCATGCACACCTTTCGCGAGCTTCGCTCGCTGGATCGCCTGCGTTCCTCTTCTCGATTGTCGCGCTCACGCAGGCACGAAGCGGCTGATCGTGTCCACCACGCACGCCGGGCGATCGCTGCCTTCGATCTCCACCGTCACGCGCACCGTCACCTGCACCGCGCCGCCCTTCACTTCTTCCGCCGCGACGACTTCGCCGACGCCGCGCACGCGCGAGCCGACGCGCACGGGCGAGGGGAAGCGCACTTTGTCGCAGCCGTAGTTCACGCCCATCGAGACGCTGCGCACCTCGAGGATTTGCGGCAGGAACTGGTTCACGAGCGAGAGCGTGAGGTAGCCGTGCGCGATGGTGGCGCCGAAGGGGCCGCTTTTCGCGCGCTCGGGATCGACGTGGATCCACTGGTGGTCGCCGGTCGCGCGCGCGAACTCGTCGATGCGCGGCTGCTCGATCGCGAGCCACTCGCTCGCGCCGAGCGGTTTGCCGACCGCGCCGAGCAGCTCGCGCGGGTTCGAGAAGATCGTGGGCACTGCCGTCCTCCGCCGAAGGTGCGAGCGGCGGATTCAAGCTCGTTTCGCGCGCGGGCGCGATGGGCGTGCAACGGGGACGTACGTGCATCGCGCTTGAACGTGTGGAGTTGCACGTACGTCCCCGTTGCACGTTCAGCTGCGCCTCAGTCCGCGGCGGCACTCACGCAGCGCGTGCACCGCGCACGATCGCGACGAGCTTCACGCCCGTGACGAGCGCGCAGATCAGCGCCGCGTAGAGCACGCTCGGCGTGGTGAAGAGCGAGGCGACGCCGAGCGCGGCGTCGACGCCGATCAGAGCGAGCGCGGTGCGCGGCGCGCGCGCGCCGATGCGCGTTCGCAGCCAGCGGCCTGCGGCGAAGTAGAGCGGCGCAGCGAGCACGAACGCGACGATCGGGCTCGCGATGCGATCGTACGCCTGCGCCTCGGCCTCGGTCGTGTTCGCGTGGAGGAACGTCGACCACAGCCACACCCAGGCGAACGAGGCAGCAACGAGAATCGCGAGCAGCGCGAGTGCGCCCGCGATTGCGAAGCCCGAGTGAATCGGGGCGCGAGTCGCGCCGCGGCTCGAAGCGCCGGCGGCGGTCGTCGTCATGGCGCGTCTCCTTGCAGGCCGCTGCAGCCTGCGCCCGTGCCTGGCCCACGACTTGACGATTGTTGCTCCCCCGCGCGGGCGTGGCCCTCTTAAGATTGGGAGCGGAGGAAGCGTCATGCGGAGAGCCGCCACGATGGGCCTGCTGCTCTTCGCGATGAGCTGCGAACACACGCCGATGGCGGGCGAGCGTGAGCCCGAGCCGCCCTCGCCGGATGCGCGCGTGCTCGCGATCGCAGATGCGCTCGTGGACCAAAGGCTCGCCGACAGCCCTGCGACGCTCGCGCGCTTGCGTCCGCCGGGTGCGCGCCACGACGCGCTGCCCGATCAGTCGCTGGCCGCAGAGGCCGCACGCGATCGGCGCGAAGACGCGTGGCTCGCGGAGCTGCGCGCGACGCCGCGTGATGCGCTTGCGGATCCAGCGGCGCAGCACGCGCGCGATCTCGCGCTCGCGCTGCTCGAAGCGAACGCGGCGCAGCGCGTGTGCAAGCGCGAGCTCTGGCCCGTGAGCCAGGTCGGCCCCGCGCTGCTCGTGAACCTCGCCGACGCAGCGCTCGCGCAACCGCTCGAGACTCCCGAGCTGCGCGCGCAGGCGCTCACGCGCTGGACGCAGTTTCCGCGCGCGGTGGGCGACGAGATCGCGGCGCTGCGCGTGGGCCTCGCGCGAGGTGTTACGGCGCCGCGAGTCGTCGTCGACCACGTGCTCGCGCAGCTCGCGACGCTGATCGCAGCGCCGGACGCGGAGCTGCCGCTCGCGAGCCCCGCGTTCCGCGCGAACGACGAGGACTTCCGCGCGACGTTCCTCGCTCTCGTCGCGCACGACGTGCGCCCTGCCCTCGCGCGCTACCGCGACTTCCTACGCGACGAGTATGCGCCACGCGCGCGCGACTCGATCGCGATGGCGGACGGCCCCGGCGGCCGCGCTTGTTATGAGGCGTCGCTGCTGCTCCAGACGACCCTCGCGACCTCTCCCGAAGAGGTGCACGCGCGCGGCCACGCAGCGCTCGCGGAGATCGAAGCCGAGATCGCGGCGATCTCGGCGCGCAGCTTCGGCGGAATCCCGCCGCGCGAGCTGCTCGCGAAGCTGCGCAGCGATACCGCGTTCTTGTATCGCGACGAAGCGCACGTGCTGCGCGTCGGCCAAGCGGCGATGGATCGCGCTTGGGTCGCGCTTCCGCGCGCGTTCACGTTCCTGCCCCGCTCGCGCGCGATCCTCGAACCGATCCCCGCGTTCCAGGCGAAGACGGCCGCGGCGCACTACCTGCAGGCCGCACTCGATGGCAGCGCGCCCGCGGCGTACCGCGTGCGCACGTTCGCGCCCGAGAAGCAAAGCTGGGTGACGGGCGAGAACACCGCGTTCCACGAGATCGTCCCGGGTCACCACCTCCAGATCGCCCTCGCGAACGAACGCGACGACCTGCCGCGCATCGCGCGCCTGTTGTTTCGCAGCGGCTTCACCGAAGGCTGGGCGCTCTACGCAGAGCGCGTCGCCGACGAGCTCGGTCTCTACTCGAGCGACGCCGACCGACTCGGCATGCTGAACGGCCGCGCGTGGCGCGCAGTGCGCCTCGTGGTCGACTCCGGCATGCACGCGCTCGGCTGGAGCCGCGAGCGCGCGCTCGCGTTCATGCTCGAGCACACCGCGCTCTCGCCGGACCAGGCCGCGCAGGAGATCGACCGCTACATCGCGCGCCCGGCGCAGGCAGCGGCGTACTTGCTCGGTTATCAGGAAATCGTCGCGCTACGCGAAGAGGCCGAGCGTGCGCTCGGAGCGCGCTTCGACTTGCGCGAGTTCCACGACGTCGTGCTCGGCAGCGGCAGCACCACGCTTCCGCTGCTGCGCGAGCGCGTGGCGGCGTGGCTCGAAGGGGAGATGCCGCCGCCGGATCGGACCGAGGTCGGGCTCGAGAACGGCCCGTCGCCTGATCGGCCTCCGCCCTAATTCGGCCGAACCACAACCCTTGTCAGGGCCACGCACCGGCCGGCCGAAGAGCGCGAGCTGGAGCGAGTGGCGATGGCGGCGGCGACATCAGCGGCGGGCAGCGGGTCCGCGCAAGGGCACGATTCTTCTCGGTTCTTCGGTTTCGCCGCGATCTGCGTTCAGCTCGCGCTGCTCGCCCTCGCGATGCAGCGTTTCGGCATCGAGAACGCGGGCTTCCAGAACCTCGCGTGGCTCGCGTTCGCGGGCTTCGCGGTGCACTTCTGGCTGCCGCGCGCGTGGCGCCTCGGTTTCTTTCTCGCGCTCTCGCTCGCAGGCTTCGCGCTCGTGCTGGGCGTCGCGAACGCGGCTTGGCTCGTGGTGGTGACGCTCGCGCTGATCGGCGTATGCCACCTGCCCACATCCTGGAGCGTTCGCATCGGGTTGTTGTTGGCGGCAGGCGCCGGGCTCGCGTGGCTGCGCGTGCAACCGGTGGGCGCGCCGTGGTCGGCCTCGCTCTGGCCGATCCTCTCCGCGGTCTTGATGTTCCGCATGATCGTCTACGTGTACGACCTGCGGCACGACAAGAAGCCGGGCACGCCGCTGCAGGCGCTCTCGTACTTCTTCCTCCTGCCCAACGCGAGCTTCCCGCTCTTCCCCGTCATCGACTACACCACGTTCCGCAAGAGTTATTACGGCGCTCCCGAGCCCCAGCTCCATCAGCGCGGCGTCGACTGGATGGTGCGCGGAGTGGTGCAGCTGCTGCTCTACCGCGTGATCTATTTCCACCTGACGATCGAGGCGAGCGAGGTACGCGGCCCGTTCGAGCTGCTGCAGTACCTCGCCACCAACTTCCTGCTCTACCTGCGCGTCTCCGGCCAGTTCCACCTGATCGTGGGAATGCTGCATCTGTTCGGCTTCCACTTGCCGGAGACGAACCACCAGTACGCGCTGTCCTCCTCCTTCACCGACTTCTGGCGCCGCATCAACATCTACTGGAAGGACTTCATGCTGAAGGTCTTCTACTACCCGGCGTTCTTCCGGTTGCGGAAGCGGGGAACGAAGACGGCGCTCGTGGGCGCGACGCTGTTCGTGTTCGTGGTGACGTGGTTCCTGCACAGTTATCAATGGTTTTGGCTGCGCGGATCGTTCCCGGTCACCTGGCAGGACATCATCTTCTGGGGGACGCTCGCCGGGCTCGTCGTCCACGGCACGCTGCGCGAAGCCGATCCGTCGTTCCGCAAGCGCAAGCTTGGGGGCGAGCCGCTCTGGAAGCGCGCGCTCGCGACCGTGGGGACGTTCTTCGCGATCTGCACGCTTTGGTCGATCTGGACTGCGGACACGATTCCGGCGTGGCTGCTGCTCTGGAAGAACGGCCTCGCGTGGCACGGCGCACCGGAGCTCCCCGCGGCTTCCAGCTGGGCGCCGAGCCTGGCGATCGCGCTCGGCTGTGCGGGAGTGTTCTGGGCCGCGCGCGCACTCGGCCCGCGCGTGCTGCCGCGCGTCGCGCCGCAGGGCGCGTCGCTCGCCGCGATCGGGCTGCTGATCGTGCTCAGCGCGGGCAAGGCGCAAAGCGCGCTCGGCTCGGGCGGCGAGCTGCTCGCGAGCATCGAGCAAAGCCGGCTCAGCGCCACCGACATCGCGCGGCTGCAGCGCGGTTATTACGAAGAATTGATCGACATGGACCGCTTCGGCTCGCCGGTGTGGGAGCTCGAGCTGAAGAAACCGGCGTCGTGGCCGAGGCTGCACGCGACCGAGCTCGCGAGGCCGGTGCGCAGCTGGATGAAGGTGGAGATGAACCCGTCGGTTTCGATCGACTTCCACGGCGTGCCGACGAGCACGAATCGCTGGGGAATGCGCGATCGCCACTACACGCTCGAGAAGCCGCCCGGCACATGGCGCGCCGTACTGATCGGCTCGTCGCACCTGATGGGCTCGGGCGTGGCGGACGATGCGACGTTCGAGGCGCTCATCGAAGCGAAGCTGAACGAGACGCGCCCTGGCGGCTACGCACGCTACGAGTTGCTCAACTTTGGCATCGAGGGCTACACGCCCCCCCCCAACAGCTCGACGACCTGCGAACGCGCGCGCTGCGCTTCTCGCCCGACGCCGCGATCTACGTCGCGCACTCGATCGACCGCACGAAGGCGCGCAACCACGTTGCCGAGGCGCAGAACCGCGGGCTCGCGATTCCGCACGCCTATCTGCGCGAGATCCTGACCAAAGCCGGTGCGCAGCCGGGCGAGAGCGAAGAGTCGATCAAGGAGAAGCTCTCTCCGTTCGCCGAGGACATTCTGCGCTGGAGCTACGCCGAGTTCGCGCGCACGGCGCGCGAGGCGGGCGCCGTTCCGATCTGGCTGCTGATCCCGACGCCACTCGACGAGACCGCGGAGCAGATGGTCGCGAGCACGACGCAGCTCGCGCGCGATGCGGGCTTCGTCATCATCGACGAAGTGCAGACTGCGTACGCGCATCTGCCGTGGGAAGAACTGGCCGTCGCAGAGTGGGACGACCATCCGAATGCGAAAGGCCACGCGCTGATCGCGGAGCGCACGCTCGAAGCGATCGTCGCGCGAGAGAGCGAGATTTGGCGCGCCGCGCCTTCGCAGGTCGCCGAAGAGATCCCTGACGCGGAAACCATGGAGAGCATCCGATGAGTCACGATGAAGCCTCGATCCGTAACGCTGTGCGCAGCTACATCCTGCGCGAGCTGATCCCGGGCGAAGCGCCCGAGAAGCTCGACGACGCGCTGTCGCTCAAGGAGGCGGGCATTCTCGTCTCACTGTCGACGCTGCAGTTCGTCACGAACGTCGAGGAGAGCTTCGGCCTCGAGCTGGAGCCGCACGAAGCGTCGACCGCGTTCAACTCGGTGAACGAGATCGTCGCGCTCGTGGCGTCGAAGCTGGCATGACGCTCGCGGCGGAAGTTGCGTCGCTCGCTGCGCTGCTCGAGCACTGGGCGCTGCGCACGCCGAATGCGATCGCGGCCGAAGATTCCGCGGGCCGCGCGCTCACGTACGCGCAGCTCGACGCGCTGGCGTCGCGCATCGCGCAGCGCCTGTGCGAGCGCGGCGTGGTTCCGGGCGACCGCGTGGGCGTGTGCCTGCCGAAGAGCCTCGCGTCGTTCGCGGCGCTGCTCGCGATCTCGAAGGCGCGCGCCACCTACGTGCCCGTCGACTTCTCCGCGCCGGCCGAGCGCAACCGCTTCATCTTCGCCGATTGCGCCGCTCGCGTCGTGGTCGCGGACGATGCCCGCGCTGCGGCGCTCGCTCCCGGCGACGACTTCTCCGCGCCACTGCTCGCGTTCACCGGCGATGCTGCGAATGGCGACGATGCCGCGTGGCTCGTAGGCGCTGGCGAGAGCTTCCGCTGCGCAGCGCCCGCCAGCGCGCAGGATCTCTCGTACATCCTCTACACGTCCGGCTCGACCGGGAAGCCGAAGGGCGTCGTGCACACCAACGCGAGCGCCCTGTCGTTCGTGGACTGGGCCGCGCAGCTCGCGCAGCCTGGGAGCGCCGACCGCTTCAGCAGCCACGCGCCGTTCCACTTCGATCTCTCGATCCTCGACCTCTACGTGCCGCTCACGGCTGGCGCGCGCGTCGTGCTCGTGAGCGAGGGATTAGGGAAGGATCCGCACGCGCTCGCGAAGTTCATCTCCGAGCGCCGCATCAGCGTGTGGTACTCGGTGCCGTCGATCCTCGCGGTGCTCGCGCAGCACGGAAAGCTCGAGCGCCACGACTACGGCGCTCTGCGGCTCGTGTTCTTCGCGGGCGAGGTCTTCCCGGTGAAGCACCTGCGCGCGCTGAAGCAGCTCTGGACCGCGCCGCGCTTCTTCAATCTCTACGGACCGACCGAGACGAACGTCTGCACTTATTACGAGATTCCTCGCACGATCGAGCCCGAGCGCAGTGCGCCCTTCCCGATCGGCCCCGCGTGCGAGAACTGCGAGGCGATCGCGTTCGACGACGAGATGCGCCCCGTGGCGCGAGGCGCCGAGGGCGTACTGTACGTGCAGGCGAGCGGGCCGGTGATGCGGGATTACTGGAACCTGCCGGAGCGAACCGCCCAGGCGTTCCGCACGACCGCGGACGGCCGGCGCTGGTACTGCACGGGCGACATCGTCGTCGCCGACGAGCGCGGCTGCTTCTCCTACGTGGGCCGCCGCGATCGCATGGTGAAGCGGCGCGGCTATCGCATCGAGCTGGGTGAGATCGAGGCCGCGCTCTACAAGCACCCCGCGGTCAAGGAAGCCGCCGTCGTGGCGAAGACGCAGGAAGACGGCGTCGCGATCTGGGCGTACGTGGCGGGCCACGGCGCGCCGCCGGGCGTGATCGAGCTGAAGCAGTTCTGCGCGAAGAACCTGCTCGCGTACATGAGCCCGGACCGCTTCGTCGTCGTGGACGCGCTGCCCCGGACGAGCACCGCGAAGGTCGACTACCAAGCGCTGCTGAAGAGCGCCTAGGCTCGCGGCGATGGACTTCTCGCTCACTCCGGCGCAGCTCGAGCTGCAGAACGCGGCGATCGACTTCGCCCGCGGCGAGCTGAACGACGCATTGCGCGAGCGCGACGCCGCATCGCAGTTCTCGAGAGAGGGCTGGCGCAAGTGCGCCGAGTTCGGCGTGCACGCGCTGCCCGTGCCAACGGCTCACGGAGGCCAAGGCGCCGACCTAACAACCACGATCGCGGTGATGGAAGGCATCGGCTACGGCTCGACCGACGCTGGCCTGCTCTTCTCGATCAACGCGAGCCTGTGGACCAACACGATTCCGCTGCTGCAGTTCGGCAGCGGGGAGCAGAAGGCGCGCTTCCTGCCGAAGCTGACGCGCGGCGACTGGATCGGCGCGAACCTCGGCAGCGAGCCCGAAGCCGGCTCCGACATCTTCGGCCTGCGCACGCGCGCCGTGCGCGACGGCGACGCGTACGTGCTCGCCGGCGCGAAGACGTGGGCGACGAACGCGCCCGTCGCGGACCTGTTCGTGGTGTACGCGACGCTCGATCCTGCGCTCGGGCTGATGGGCATCACCGCGTTCCTGCTCGAGAAGGGCACGCCCGGTCTGCGCATCGGCGGCGAGCTGCACAAGATGGGCCTGCGCACTTCGCCGATGGCCGAGGTGTTCCTGGACGACGTCCGCGTGCCCGTAACGAATCGCCTCGGACGCGAGGGGCGCGGCGCGGCGGTGTTCAACTGCGCGATGGATTGGGAGCGCGGCTGCATCCTCGCGACCTGCCTCGGCGCGATGCGCCGGCAGCTCGAGCGCTGCATCGACTACGCGAAGACGCGCCGGCAATTCGGCAAGGCGATCGCGGAGTTTCAGTCGGTGACGAACCGCATCGCCGACATGAAGACCCGGCTCGATGCGGCGCGCCTACTCGTCTACCGCATCGGCTTCCTGAAGGACCGCGGCCTTCCGAGCGAGGCCGAAGCCGCGCAGGCCAAGCTCTTCACCTCCGAGGCGTTCGTGCAGAACTCCCTCGACGCGATGCGCACGCTCGGCGCCTACGGCTACATGCAGGAAGCCGAGCTCGAGCGCGAGACGCGCGACGCGATCGGCAGCCTGTTCAGCTCGGGCACGAGCGACATCCAGCGCAACATCATCGCGAAGAAGCTGGGGCTGAATCCGTAGGGCCTGCCGACGACGACGGCCCCTCCTCGTTACGGGTGCTGACTGCTCACGGCGACGATCTCGCCCGTCATGTACGAGGCGTAATCGCTCGCGAGGAACACCATCACGTTCGCGACTTCGAAGGGCGCGGCGGCGCGGCCGAAGGCTTCGCGCTGCTCGAGCTGCTCGAGCAGGCCGTCAGGCGTCACTCTCGAGAGGAACTCGTGCATCGCGAGGCTCGGCGCGACCGCGTTGACGCGCACTCCGCTCGCGGCCGCCTCCATCGCGACGCAGCGCGTGAACGCCATCACGCCCGCCTTCGCGGCGGCGTAATGACTCTGCCCCGGTTGCGCGCGCCAGCCGAGCACCGAGGCGTTGTTCACGACCGCGCCGGCGCCGCGCGCGAGCATGTGCGGCAAGAACGCGCGCGTGACGCGCATCGTGCCGTTCAGCGTCACGTCGAGGACTCTCGTCCACTGCGCGTCGGTCATGTCGACGAGGTTCGCCGTGCCGCCGAGGCCCGCGTTGTTCACGAGCACGTCGACGCGCCCGAGCGCCGCGATCGCCGCGTCGCGCAGCGCATCCACCTGCGCCTGCTGCGTCACGTCACAGAGCGCGGTGGCGGGGCGTTTGCCCGTGAGCTCGGCGAGCTTGTCCGCGGCTTCGTCGAGGCGGCGCGGGTGGAGGTCGCTGATCAGCAGCGTCGCGCCTTCTTCCGCGAAGCGGCGCGCGGCCCAGAAGCCGATGCCGGTGCCGGCGGCGGCCGTAATCACTGCGGTCTTGCCCGCGAGGATGTTCTTGCCTTCGAGATACGCGGGGATGCTCTTGCTCACTTCACGGCCTCGGTTCGCGCGGCAGACCGAGCGCGCGCTCGGCGATCTGGTTGCGTTGAATCTGATTCGAGCCGCCGTAGATGGTGTCGCTGCGCGTGAATAGGAAGAGGCGCTGCAGCGGTGTGAGCTCGTACGGGAAGCCGGCGGCGACATCTGCCTCGGGGCCCAGCACGTCCATCGCGAGCTCGCCGAGCGCGCGGTGCCACGTCGCCCAATAGATCTTGTGGATCATGCCCGCGCCGGAGAGCGCGGTGTCGTCGCTCAGCGTGCGCAGCGCGTTCCAGCGCTGAATCTCGAGGCCGATCCAGGCGTCGGCGATGCGCTGGCGGATCAGCGTGTCCCGCGATTTCCCGTTCTGCTTCGCGATGCGGATGATCGAGTCGAGCTCGTTTCGGAACAGCATCTGCTGGCCGAGCGTGGAGACGCCGCGCTCGAACGCGAGCGTCGCCATTGCCACTCTCCAGCCCTCGCCCGGCGCGCCTAACAGATTCTCCTTCGCCGTGCGGGCGCCGTCGTAGAACACCTCGGAGAACTCGGCGTCGCCCGTGATCTGGCGGATCGGGCGGATCGTGACGCCGGGCTGCTTCATCGGCACCAACAAGTACGAGAGCCCCGCGTGCCGCTTCGAATCGGGATCCGTGCGCGCGACCACGAAGCACCAGTCGGCCCACTCGGCCCACGAAGTCCACACCTTCTGGCCGTCGATCACCCAGGTGTCGCCCTCGAGCCGCGCGCGCGTCTGCACGTTCGCGAGATCGCTGCCCGCGTTCGGCTCCGAGTAGCCCTGACACCAGATGGTGTCGCCCGCGACGATCGGCGGCAGGAAGCGCGCCTTCTGCTCCGGCGTGCCGAACGCGATGCAGGTCGGCCCGAACAGTGTGACGCCCATGTGATTGAGGCGGCCCGGCGCGCCCGCGCGCGCGTACTCCTCGAAGAAGATCACCTGCTGCGAGAGCGAGAGGCCGCGCCCGCCCGCCTCGCGCGGCCAGCTCACGCACGTCCAGCCGCCGCTCGCGAGCTCCTTCTCCCACGCGCGGCGCTCGTCGATGAGCGCGCTCTCGTCGCCCGGCCCGCCGCGATGCCGCACCACCGCGAACTCGCCGCTGAGCGCGTCGTCCAGCCACGCCGCGATCTCGCGGCGGAAGGCTTCGTCTTCGGGGGAGAAGTGGATGTTCACGGGGCCTCGCGGTCGCGCTCCGCGAAATCGCTAGTTCGGCGTCAGACGCCAAACCCTCGATTCCGCGCCGTCAGGCGTGCGGCACATTACGATACGTTCCGTCTCGTAGCGAGAAAAAGCTGAGCATTCACTGGGGGTTCCGCGCCGTGGCCCAGCAGAATCCGGATTGGCTCGAGATGACGATCCCGCGCACGCTCGCGCGCGCGGCGGAGCTGTGGCCGAGCGCGTCCGCGGTCGAGGACGGCGCGGGGCGCTTCACGTTCGCGGCGCTCGCGGCCGAGGTGGAGCGCGCGGCTCGGGCGATGCTCGCGGCGCGCGTGGCGCACGGGGATCGCGTCGCGGTGTGGGCCCCTAACAGCTGGGCGTGGGAGGTGGCGGCGCTCGGCGCGCAGTGCGTCGGCGGCGTGCTCGTCACGCTGAACACGCGCTTCAAGGCGCACGAGGCGGCGTACGTGTTAGGGAAGAGCGGCGCGAAGCTGCTCTTCACGGTCGGCGAGTTCCTCGGCGTGAACTACGCCGAGTCGATCGCGACGCAGCCGCTGCCGAGGCTGGAGCGCGTCGTTGCGCTCGCGGGCGTGGCGAGGAACGCGCAGCCGTGGAGCGAGTTCGTCGCCGCCGGCGAGCGCGTGAACGCCGTAGATGCGCGCGCGCGCGGGGCGGCCGTCACGAGCGACGACCTCAGCGACATCCTCTTCACGAGCGGCACCACCGGCTTCCCCAAAGGCGTGATGACCGCGCACGGACAGAACCTGAAGGTGTTCGACGCCTGGAGCCGCGGCGTCGGGATTCGCACGGGCGACCGCTACCTGATCCAGAATCCGTACTTCCACAGCTTCGGCTACAAGGCCGGCTGGCTCACGTGCTTGATCCGCGGCGCCACCGCGCTGCCGCACGCCGTCTTCGACGTCGCGACCGTGCTCGCGCGCTGCGCGAACGAGCGCGTGAACGTGCTGCCCGGCCCGCCCACGCTCTACCAGTCATTCCTCGCATTCCCGGACCGCGCGAAGTTCGACTTATCAGGCCTGCGCCTCGCCGTGACCGGCGCCGCCGCCGTCCCGGTGGAGCTCGTGCACCGCATGAAGCGCGAGCTCGGCTTCCAGAGCGTGATCACCGCCTACGGCCTCACCGAGAGCTGCGGAACCGTCTCGCTCTGCACGCCGGACGACGACGCCGAGACGATCGCCACCACCTCTGGCAAAGCGCTCCCGGACACCGAGGTGAAGTGCGTGCGCGAGGACGGCGTGGAAGCGCCGCGCGGCGAGGCGGGAGAAATCTGGGTGCGCGGCTACAACGTGATGCGCGGTTATTACGAGGACGCCGCCGAGACCGCGAAGACGATCGACGCCGAGGGCTGGCTCCACACCGGCGACGTCGGCGTGATGGACGCGCGCGGCTACCTGCGCATCACCGACCGCATCAAGGACATGTACATCACCGGCGGCTTCAACTGCTATCCCGCCGAGATCGAGAACCTGATCTACCAGCACCCCGGCGTCGCCCAAGTCGCCGTGATCGGCGTCCCGCACGAACGCCAAGGCGAGATCGGCATGGCGTTCGTGGTGCCTGCACCGGGCGCGACGATCGACCCCGCCGCCCTAATCACTTGGTGCAAGGCGAACATGGCGAACTACAAGGTGCCGGGCAGCGTGCGCGTGGTGAGCGCGCTGCCGATGAATGCGTCGGGGAAGGTGGTGAAGGGGGAGCTCCGGAAGGTGGCGACGGAGCGGAGCTGAAGCGAGGGACGAACGCGGTTCTCGTAGAGCACTTGTCGCGACGAGCCGAGCCGATAGGTTACATGTAACCCGGGTCAGGAAGGATCCACCGTGCCGTCCGCACCGAAGCGCAGGCTCGCACGTCGCAAGCCCGCCAAGCCCAAGACCTCCCGAGAGAAGGTCGAGGCTCACCGCCGCCGCTTGCGGGCACAGGGACTTCGTCCCCTCCAGATCTGGGTGCCCGACACGCGCTCTCGCCGATTCGCGAACGAGGCGCGCCGGCAATCGCTCGCAGTCGCCTCGAGTGCGGGAGCTGCGGATGACCAGGCGTTCGTCGCTGCCTTGGGCGAGCTGAGCTTCGAGTGAACCGGGGCGAAGTCTGGACCGCGTCCGCCGGCGGCGCATATGTGGGCAAGCCGCGCCCCGTCGTGATCATCCAGGACGATCGATTCGAAGGGACCGCCTCGATCAGCGTGTGCGCGTTCACAACCGATCCGACCGAGGCTCCACTGTTCCGCCTGCGCATCGAGCCCAGCGACGCGAATGGCCTGAGAGAAACGTCGAGCATCATGGTCGACAAGGTCACGACCGTCGCACGCGACAAGCTCGGGAAACGGATCGGGCGCCTCGCAGACGAAGACATCGTGCGGCTCAATCGCGCGCTGATGCTGTTCTTGGGATTGGTGGGGTAGGAATCGGGCGCAGCGTGACGGTTGGGAAGGGGTCGATCCGCGCGAAGCACTGATCTCACCGAGACCGCGAAGGTCGACGCCGAGGGCTGGCTCCACACGACCGCATCAAGGACATGTACATCACCGGAAGCTTCAACTGTTATCCGCCGAGGTCGAGAACCTGATCTACCAGCACCCCGGCATCGCGCAGGTCGCCGTTGATCGGCCTCCCGCACGAGCGCCAAGGCGAGGTCGGCATGGCGTTCGTGGTGCCCGCGCCGGGCGCGAGCATCGAGCCTGCGGCCCTAATCACTTGGTGCAAGGCAAACATGGCGAACTACAAAGTGCCGGGGAGCGTGCGCGTGGTGAACGCGCTGCCGGTGAGTGCGTCGGGGAAGGTGGTGAAGGGGGAGTTGAGGAAGATGGCGCGGATCGACCAAGGATGTCCCGGTCAGAAGGGCGGCTCGTTTTCGACCTCAACGTCTGTCGTGTGCGCTTGAGACCTAAAGATTGCGAGAGTCCGCTCAGCGATGCCGAGGAGTTGGTCGTAGGTCAGCACCTCGATTCGATGAAGGTGACCATTGAGGTTTCGAAGAGCTGATCGTTCCTTTGCACTTCCGTTCCTGCCAATGATCACTCGGGCGCGAATCTTCAACGGATCCTCGCCGTCGACCGCGATGATGGAGTTCCGGTCTCGCTCGATCTCCTCGATGTAGTGGATTGCCTGCCCGAGCGCGGCAGAGAGCTTTGCCGACGGGTGGAACGTGTCGTGGGACCGGTCGTGGATGAAAAGCGTCTCGGCCGGTTTCTTGATCTCAACGACTTCGAGGTAGGAGTCGACAGTTCGCCTGAGCATGTAGTCCTGCTCGCTGTCTCGAGTCCACCCTCGCCGATCAAGCAGCTCGCTGTACTCGCTCCCGAACATCCAAGGGTGATTCCGGAGATGCGCCTGCAATGCAGGCTCCAGCGTATCCCTCGCAGCAATCAAGCTCCGCAGCTCGGAGCATGCCCTCTCGTACTCGACCATCCGCGCGGCAAGACCGATGTGCCGCACCGCATCGGCGTTCCCGCCCTGGAAGGCGGCGACGAACTCGTCCGCGACGGAGGGCGAACCTTCAAGTTGGGACAAGATCGTTCGGACGAGAGCCAGCTTGTCGGAGGAAGCCAGGTTTGGCAGGGCGGTCAGCAACCGCTCAAGCCTTGCGTAGTCGTCTGAGCCGACAATGTGCACATCGCCAGATTTCTCAGAGAGGCTGCCCTCCATGAACGCCTTGAGAAACCTGAAGAGCCGCTCGATCTCGTTGGGGTCATCGCCCTCGAGACGGATCGACTTCTCTGGCTTCGCGAACCAGCCGGCCTTTCGGCGATCGATCGAGTCGATCCGGAGCGAGTAGTGATGGGAGGCGCTTGTTTTGGGATCGAGGATCTCGAACAAAGTCGCGATTCGAAAGGTCCTCGGGCCGTCCTTCAGGATTGCCTGCTGTACCCGCCCGACGTTCGGGTTCGTGTAGCTCTCGCGGATTCGAACCTTGACATCATCGAGCGACGCATCCCGAGGAAGCGGCATTTCAGGCGACCTCCCCTCGATGCGCCGCACTCCTCCCCGCCACTCTCCCGAACACCACCGCATTCGCGATCGAGTTGCCGCCGCCCACGTAGCGTTCCCCTAACACGTTGCCCGTCACCTCCCCCGCGGCGAACAGGCCGGGGATCGGGCGCTCGTTCTGGTCGAGCACGCGCGCGTCGGGGGTGATGCGCGGGCCGCAGCTGGTGAGGCACACGATCGCGGGGCGGATCTCGGCGGCGTAGAACGGCGGCGTCGCAATCGGGCGCAGCTCGCGCGCGTCCTTGAAGAACGCGCTGTCGCGGCCGGCGGCGCAGTCGGCGTTGTATCGCGACACGGTGCTCGCCAGCGCGGCGGGCGCGATGCCGGCGCGCTTCGCGAGCGCTTCGAGGGAGTCCGCTCGATGCAGCTTGCCCGCGTTGGCTTCGCGCTCGAGAACTTCGGCGACCCAGTTGAGCGGGATCACGCCGCTCGCGAAGGCGTCGGCGAGATCCGGGCTCGGCTTCGCCGCGGCGCGCGTCGCCTCGTCGAAGATCGCCCAGCAGCGGCCGCCCTGTTCCTTGATCACGCCCGCCATCACGGCGTACGCCGCCATCTCGTTCACGAAGCGGCGGCCGTCGGGGTTGACGTAGACGATCCAGCCGGGCACGTGGGCTTCGAGCTGTTTCGAGAATCCGGGAGTTGTTAGGAGCAGGCCGCGGCCGTGGCCGCCGATCGAGGCGCCGACTTGTTGGGACATGGTGAGGCCGTCGCCCACGCACGTTGGCGCGGAGATGCACCACGACCAGTCGCCGCTCGCGACGCCGTCTGGGTAGTAGCGCGCGAGCAGGTCCGCGTTCTGGCCGAAGCCGCCACTCGCGAGCACGACGCTGCGCGCGGTGGCGTCCTCGCCGTTCGCGCGCACGCCGCGCACGGCGCCGTCGCGGAATAACAACTGCTCCACGCGATTGCCGAGCGCGAGATCGATGGGGCGTGCGCGTATGGCGCGCTCGAGCGCGGCGGCGATCGCGGCGCCGTTGCCGCGCGCCGCGTGCCCGCGCGCGACGCTCTCGACGCCGCTCACGTAGAGATCGCGCGCGCGAAACTCGACGCCGAGCGAGATCAGCCACTCGACGCCGGGCGCAGCCTCGTCGCAGAGCACGCGCACGACCCCCGGGTCGACGCGGTGCTGATTCAGCGTGAGGTAGTACTCGTACATCGCGTCGGCGCTGTCGGCCGCGATGCCCGCCGCGCGCTGTACCGAAGTGCCGGCGGCGTAGTAGACGCCGCCCGAGATCGCGGTCGAGCCGCCGAGCGCGCCCGCGGCTTCGACGAGCAGCACGCGCGCGCCGGCGTCGTGCGCCTCGACAGCCGCGCACATGCCCGCTCCGCCGCCGCCGATCACGATCACGTCGTAGTCGTTCGCCATGGGCCGATGGTACGTCGGTCGGGCGATGTGCGGCGGTGTGCATGTACGTCCCCAGTGCGCGTAGATGTGCACGTACGTCCCGAGTGCGCGCCCTTGTGCGGGTACGTCCCCGGTGCGCGACGCTGCCTCGCTCATGCCCGCGCTCACGCACGTCACCGATCTCTGGCCGCTGCTCGAAGCGCGCGCCGCCGAGACGCCCGATGCGCTGTTCGCGCTCGACGAGCGCGGCCGCACGCTCTCGTTCGCGCAGTACCGCGACGCCGCGCTGCGCTGCGCCGCGGGGCTCGCGCGGCTCGGCGTCGCGCGCGACGTGCCCGTGTCGTGGCAGCTGCCGACGCGCATCGATGCGCTCGTGCTCACGGCCGCGCTCGCGCGGCTCGGCGCGGTGCAGAACCCGATCCTGCCGATCCTGCGCGAGCGCGAGGTCGCGTTCATCACGCGGCAGATCGGCGCACGCTGGCTGTTCGTGCCGCGCGTGTTTCGCGGCTTCGACTTCGAGGCGATGGCGACGCAGCTTGCGACATTTCGGCCCGGCCAAAATGTCCACTGCATCGACGACGGCTTGCCCGAGGGCGATCCCGCGTCGCTCCCGCCCGCGCCAGTCGTTACGGAACCCGCTACCGCGCCGGTGCGCTGGATCCTCTACAGCTCGGGCACCACCGCCGACCCGAAGGGCGCGCGGCACACCGACCACTCCGTCGCGTTCCCCGGCCGCGCGATGTGCGAGGTGCAGGCGCTGCGCGCGGACGACCGCGTCGCGCTCGTCTTCCCCGTCACGCACGTGGGCGGCGTGAACTGGCTCGTGGGCTCGCTGATGTTCGGCTTCACGCTGCTCGTTGTGGAGATCTTCGACGCGAAGCGCACGCCGCTCTGGCTCGCCGAGCAGCGCGCGACACAGCTCGGCGCGGGCACCGTGTTCCATCAGGCGTATCTCGCCGCGCAGCGCGAGCACGGCGCGCAGCGCCTGTTCGCAAACGTGCGCGGCTACCCCGGAGGCGGCGCGCCGAAGCCGCCGCAGCTGTTCTGGGATCTGCTCGCGGAGACGGGCGCCGCGATTCACTCCGGTTACGGGCTCACCGAGCATCCCATCGCCGTGATGGGCGGCGTGACCGACGCGCCAGAGAAGCTCGCGACGACCGAGGGTCGCGCGACGCCTGGAACGGAGCTGCGCATCGTGAAGCTCGATGGCGCGGAGGCCGCGCGCGGTGAGGAAGGCGAGGTGCGCGTGCGCGGGCCGCACCTGTTTCGCGGCTACGTCGATGCCGCGCTCGATCGCGACGCGTTCGACGAGCGCGGCTTCCTGCGCACGGGCGATCTCGGCGTGCTCGACGCCGAGGGCTACCTCGCGATCACCGGGCGGCTCAAGGACATCATCATCCGCAAGGGCGAGAACATCTCCGCGAAGGAGATCGAGGATCACCTTCACACGCATCCAGCTGTTAGGGAAGCCGCGGTGGTCGGCCTCGCGGACGCGGTGCGCGGCGAGCGCGTGTGCGCAGTGATCGTGGCGCGCGAGGGCGCGGCACCGCTCGCGCTCGCCGCGGTCGCGGCGTTTCTACGCGAGCGCGGCGTCGCGACGTACAAGCTGCCCGAGCAGGTGGAGCACGTGGCGGAGCTACCGCGGAATCCGTCGGGGAAGGTGCTGAAGCGGGAGTTGAAGCAGCGCTACGAGCGCTGAGCGAGCAGCGCCTCGCGCCAGAACCGCAGCATGTCCGCGCGGAACTCCGCCGCGAGCGTTCCCTCCGTGCCGATCCGCGCGCCTCGCTTCCCGTAGCCCGCCTTCATCGCGTAGATCATCAGCTCGCGATCCGTCAGCGCGGGATCCGGCTTGTTTGTTAGGGGATGCACGAACGCGCCGTCGTCCGCGAGGTACGCGGTCGGTGCAGCAGGCGCGACCGAGGCGTCGGCGACGAGCTCGATCTTCGTCTCGCGATCGAAGCTGTGCTGCGCGCCGTCGAAGATGCGCAGGCTCGCATCGCCACCGCGCAGCTGCATCGCGTGAATCTGCGCCTGCACTTGTTGGGGCAGGCACCACTCGTCGCGGTCGCCGATGACGGCGCGTAGGCGGGTGCGGCCGATCGCGGGATCGAGGAACTGGTGGCCGCACCATGGATACGCGGCGTAGGCGGCGGCGAGTCCACGACCCGCGCCGGCGACCGCATCGGCGAAGCGCCTCATCGAGGCGGTGACGACCGCGGAGCCGCCGCGACTGTGGCCTTGCGCGCCGATGCGCGCGGCGTCTACGTCGGCGCGGCGCGCGAGGGCTTCGTATGCGGCGAGCACGTCGTACGCGCTCGCGGCGAACGAGTACTGCGTTTGGTTCGCGACCGTCGACGTGACGCTGCGCGCGCCGAAGGGGTCGATCACGAACGCGGCGATGCCTTCGCTCGTGAGCGCTTCGGCGTGGGCGAGGTGCGATGGCGCGACGCCGAGGCTGCCCGGCACGACGACCACTGCCGGGGTCGCGCCGGTGGCGCGCGGCGGCCGGAAGAGCTTGCCGTCGATTGCGCGCCGCGGGAGCGCACGCGGCGACGCGATCGCCGCGCGGTAGTTGGCGGGATCGGCGCTGTCGACTTCGACGTGTTCACCACGCGCGCCGTTCGCGAAAACGATCTCGCGGTCTCGAAAGCGGGCCTCGCCGTTCATGGCTCCTCCGAGCGCGAGGGTGCGGCGAAGCGACGGCGAATGCGAGCAGTTGAGAGAAGCGCACGCGGCGTGAGAAGCTGCGTGCAATGCCGCGTCACTCACATCCCGCGCTGCTCGTTCTCGGCCTCGTGACCGCTGCCGGCGCCATCCCACATGCGATCGGCGGCTGGCCGCCAGCCGCCGTGGCACTAGGGACCGCCGGCGTAGATCCAGATCTCATCGGCGGCATCGCCGCGGGCTGGTACTTCGGCAGCGCCGCGATGCTCGCATTCGGCGCGATCGTCGTGCTCGCGTGGCGCGACGCACGCGCGGGCGGCGACTTCGGCTGGCGGGCGGCGCTCGCGGTGGCGGCGACGTATCTCGCGTTCGGTCTCGGGGCTCTCGCAGTGCGCGGCGTGAGGCCGCACTTCCTCGGCTTCGTCGCGATCGGCGCGGGGCTCGCGTGGACTTCGCTGCGCGCGAGGCCGGGTCGCAGCTAGCGCGACACCTGCACGCGCTTCGCGAGCTGACTCCCTAACACCTCGGCCGCTTCGCTGACCATCTCGGCGAGGATCTCCGCCGCGGGCCGCTGCTTCGTCACGAGGCCCGCGGTCTGGCCCGCTGCGTTCATCAGCAGCTCGTGCCGGCTCGCTTGCTCGATCGAGTACTGGAGATCGCGGATCAGCGCGCCCTGCGCGCCCATCGGCAGCGCCTGCAGACCCTCGCGCTCCCACGCTTCGATGAGCGGGTTCGTCACGTTGCGCATCGTCTTGCCGCTGTAGAGGCGCGTGATCACCGTGTCCTCCGCAGCGGCGGCGAGGATGCGCTGCTTCTGCAGCGCGGGCTGATTCGCTTCGTTCGCGACGAGGAACGCAGTGCCGCACCACGCGGCCTCGCAGCCGAGCGCGAGCACGCCGGCGAGCGCGCGTCCCGTCGTCACGCCGCCGGCCGCGATCACCGGCTTCGGCGCGACCGCTTCGATCACCTGCGTCACGAGCGCGAGCGTGCCGATCTTGCCCGTGTGCCCGCCCGCTTCGGTGCCCTGCGCCACGACGTAGTCCGCGCCGTCGGCGGCGACTTGGCGCGCCGCCTTCACCGTGCCGACGAGCGAGAGGATCGTCGTGCCATTCGCGCGCAGCGCAGCGGCGAACGGCTTCGGCGTGCCGAGACCCGACGCGAACACGGGCACCTGTTCCTCCAACAACACTTCCATCTGCGCACCCGCCCAGCTCTCGCCGGGCTTCACCCACGAGCCGCCGTCGCCGCGCGCGGGCGGCGCCTGCTTCAGCTCGATGCCGAGCGACTGCGCGATGCGCGCGATCGCGTCGAGGTGCGTCTTCGGCAGCTTGTCCGCGCGCGGCGGCGCAGCGGCAGCGGCGTTTCGCGGCACGAGGAAGTTCGGCGACAAGAGCAGGTCGACGCCGAAGGGCTTCTTCGTCAGCAAACGCAGCTTGCGGATCTCGCCGCGCAGCACTTCGGGCGAGTACGCGACACCGCCGATGATGCCGAGCCCGCCCGCGTTCGATACGGCCGCCGCGAGCTCCGCAGTCGCGACGGGCGCTCCGGTGCCTGCGACCGGTCCCATGCCTGCGAGCACGACGGGGTACTCGATACCGACGCGATCGCAAAGGGCAGTACGAAGTGTGGGGCGCGACATCTCAGCTCTCCTCGCTCTCGGGCGCCGCATGGTGCGTCAGCGCAGCGCGCCGCGCCTTCTTCTCCGCGGCTCTGCGGTCCTGCTCCGCGAGATAGGCCGCCACCGTCGCGCGCAGGTTCGCGTCGTACACCTCGACGTCGAACGCCACCGCCTTCGGCGGAAAGCCCACGCGATACGCGCTGCCATTGCGCGTGCGCTCGAGGTAGCCGTAGTCGACGAGCGTGCGGCGCAGCGCGACGTGATCGATCTCGATCGCGGGCGCAATCTCGCGCAGCCAGCGCTTCAGCTGCTCGTTCACCTCGCGCTCGCTGTACGTCGCCTTCTCGTCGAGCTCGAGCGTGATGCTCTTCATCAGAATCTCGCGATCGCGCCGCCCACGCGGAAAGCCGCGCGGCCCGCGATCGGCGCCGAGCTTCAGCACGCGCTCCACGAATTCTTCCAGCGAGATCATGGGGGCGTAGAGTAGGCGCAGCGCGAAGGAGACTCGATGCTGCGAGGCAGCTGTTTGTGCGGGCGGATTCGGTACTAAATCGACGGCGAGCTCGGGCCGCTCGGGAATTGTCACTGCCGGACGTGCCGCAAGGCGCATTCGGCCGCGTTCAACACCTCCGCGCGCGTGCCGCGCGAGCGCTTCCGCTGGACCGCAGGTGAGAGCGAAGTGGTCGGCTACGAATCGACGCCGGGCAAGACGCGGTACTTCTGCGCGCGCTGTGGCTCGCACCTGATCGCGGCGTGGAAGGATCAGGCGCACGTCGTGCTGCGCGTCGGCTCGCTCGACGACGATCCCGGCATGAAGCCGCGCATCCACATCTGGACTTCACACAAGGCGCCCTGGCACGAGATCACCGACGCGCTGCCGCAGTTCGCGGAGGCGCAGCCCGCGCCGAAGTGAATCAGCGCGCTGGCGCCTCCGGCGGCTTCGCCTCGGGATAGCGCCCCGAGTACGCGTGCCCGTAGCCCCAGCGGAAGTAGAGCGGCACCGCCGGATGGCCGCCGACGCGCACGCCGAGACGCATCAACTCGCCGTAGCCGGGACTCGTTACGGACGCGACGCACTCGCCGAGCTTCGCGTCGGCACGCTTGCGGTCCTCGGCAGAGCCGCCGCACCAGTAGGCGTAGTCGTGCTCTTCGCAGCAGTGCCGCCAGTCCGACTCGCCGAAGCGGTCGAGCCACCACGAGCAGCCGTCGAAGCGGAACGGAATCGTGGGCAGACCCGCGGGCTCGCCGTGCTCCGTGCACCACTCGGCGGCCCGCGCCTCGATCTTGGCGGCTTCGCCCGCGTCGCGGTCGTACGGCGGGGCCGTGTGATGCGAGAGGGACGTGCACGAGGTGAAGACGACGATGCCGAGAAACGCCGAGAGGGGGAGGAGCAGCAGCAAGGCTCGCTTCATCGCGCGAGCATAATCAGTGCGACGGGAGGCGCTCGCGATGCAGCTGCTCGACCACGTCTCGATCACGCTGCGCGACCTCGCGCGCGCGAAGCCGTTCTACCGCGCCGTGATGGCCGCGCTCGGCGCGCGCGAGGCGTACGACGAGCCCCGCGCGATCGGCTTCGGCGAGCGCAACTCGGGCCGAGACGACGCGCACTCCTACCTCAGCGTGTTCGAGTCGCCGGCCGCGAGCCCCGATGCGCGGCGCCACGTGTGCCTGCGCGCCGCAAGCCGCGCGCAGGTCCGCGCCTTCCACGCCGCAGGCCTCGCGCACGGCGGCGCGAGCGCAGGCGAGCCCGGCCCGCGCAGCGACTACCACGCCACGTACTACGCCGCATTCCTCGAAGACCCCGAAGGCAACCGCATCGAGGCCGTGTGCCATCGCTCCGAATGACACGAGCGGCGTGAAGAAATTTTCGCGGGCACCGGCGCACCGCCGCGCGGGCGGCGTAAGAATGCGCGGAGCCAACACGGTGCACGCGCATGCAGACCGACAGCGACAGCGTCCAAGCCAGCGATCTCGAAGACGCGTGGCCGTTCCTCGATTCTGAGGAGCGGCTCGAAGGCTTCCGCTTGCTCGCACCGCACGAGGCCGAGCGCTTCTTCACCGCGCTCGATGCGCGCGAAGAGTGCGCGCTGCTCGCGACCTTCACGCCGACCGAGCGCCAGCTTTGGATGCGGCAGCTCGAGCCCGACGACGCCGCCGACGTGGTGCAGGCCGCGCCGGCGGAGCAGCGCGAGACGCTGCTCGGCGCGCTCGACGCCGCCGCGCGCCGCGAAGTCGCGGCGCTCATGGCCTACGCGGAGGACGACGCGGGCGGCCTGATGAGCCCGCGCTACGTGCGCCTGCGCCCCGAGATGACGGTCGACGAGGCGATCGCGTACCTGCGGCGCGCGGCGCGCGAGCGCGTCGAGACGATCTATTACATCTACGTGCTCGACGCGGAGAATCGCCTGCTCGGCGTCGCCTCGTTCCGCGAGCTGTTCGCGGCGCCCTCGGACAAGCTCGTGCGCGACATCATGCGCACGCGAGTGATTACGGTGCGCGACGACCTCGATCAGGAAGAGGTCGCGAACGTGATCGCCGAGAACGACCTGATGGCCGTGCCGGTGGTGAACGCCGCGGGGCAGCTACAGGGCATCGTGACGATCGACGACGTGGTCGACGTGGTGCGCGAAGAGGCGACCGAGGACATCCAGAAAATCGGCGGGAGCGCGGCGCTCGACCTGCCATACCTCGAGACCAGCGTGCTCGACCTCGTGAGGAAGCGCGCGGTGTGGCTCACCGTGCTGTTCATCGGACAGTTCCTCACCACGGCCGCGATGGGCTTCTTCGAAGACGAGCTCGCGCGCGCGATCGTGCTCTCGCTCTTCATCCCCCTCGTGATCTCGAGCGGCGGCAACGCGGGCTCACAGGCCTCGACGCTCGTGATCCGCGCGATGGCGATGGAGGAAGTGAGGCTGCGCGACTGGTGGCGCGTGCTACGCCGCGAGGTCGTGATCGGCCTCTTGCTAGGAGTCGCGCTCGGCGCAATCGGCCTCGCGCGCGTCGTCCTCTTCCCCGGCGCAGAGAGCACGTTCGGCGAGCACTTCGTGGCGGTGGGCGTGACCGTCTC
Source organism: Deltaproteobacteria bacterium (assembly GCA_016875395.1). Taxonomy (NCBI): domain Bacteria; kingdom Pseudomonadati; phylum Myxococcota; class Myxococcia; species Deltaproteobacteria bacterium. Next base: position 27,024 of record VGRF01000036.1, read on the forward strand.
GCTCTCGCTCGTGTGGATCGTGATGTGGGGCGCGACCGCCGGCGCCATGCTCCCTTTCGCGCTGCGGCGCTTCGGCTTCGACCCCGCCAGCGCGAGCGCGCCGTTCGTCGCGACGCTCGTCGACGTGACGGGCCTCGTGATCTACTTCAGCGTCGCGACCGTGGTGCTGAGCGGGACGCTGCTGTGAGGACTTCGCCATGGCCACCGCCCGCTACCTCGTGCGCGACGTCGCCGCCGCAGTCGCCTTCTACACGCAGCGCCTCGGCTTCGCGCTGAAGCAGAGCTTCGGGCCCGCGATGGCGATGGTGGCGCGCGGCGACCTGACACTTTGGCTTGCAGGCCCGCCCTCTTCCGCCGCGCGCGCGATGCCCGATGGGCGCAAGCCGGAGCCCGGCGGCTGGAACCGCATCGTGATCGAGGTGAGCGATCTCGCCGCGCTCGTCGCCGAGCTGCGCGCCGCGGGCGTGCCGTTCCGCAACGAGATCGTGCGCGGCCCCGGTGGGCAGCAGATTCTGTGCGAGGACCCGTCGGGGAATGCGGTGGAGCTGTTTCAGGCGGGGTGAGCCGCGCTCAACAGCAGCTCCGCCTTCCCTCCGCCCTGCGCGCGAGCGCGCAGCGGACGCTGTGCGCGTCGCTTCCTACCTGCGTGACGCCGACGAAGCCGCGCAGGAAGTCGCGCAGCGCGGCGAGGAAGCGCTCGCCGCAAGCGAAGAGCGCAGCGAGCCGGAGGCGAGCGAGGTTCATCGCTGTGACCATCACGCCGCCTCCGCCATCGCCGGCACGGGCCTCGGCCCACCGCCGCGCAGAGTGCGCAGCCACACGCGCGCGGCGTCGAGCAGCACGATCCACACGATCAGCATGAACACGCCCGTAATCACTGCGTCGAGCGTGTTGTTGAAGATCACCACGTTCGTCTCGGCGATCTTCTCGGGCGCGATCGCGCCGGCGGAGAGCTGGCCCTTCAGATGCTCGGCCTGCGCGAGGAAGCCGATGCGGCGATCGGGGTTGAAGATCTTCTGCCAGCCCGCGGTCATCGTGACGGTGACGAGCCAAGTCAGCGGGATCGCGGTGCAGATCGCGTAGATGGGACGCGCGCCTTTGATCAGGATCGTGGTGCCGAGCGTGAGCGCGATCGAGGCGAGCAGCTGGTTCGCGATGCCGAACAGCGGCCACAGGGAGTTGATGCCGCCGAGCGGATCGATCACGCCCTGATAGAGGAAGTAGCCCCAGCCCGCGACGATCAGCGCGGAGGCGATCACGTTGCCGGCGAGCGAGGTCGTCTCGCCGAGCGGCTTCGAGAATTGACCTAACAGGTCCTGCATCATGAAGCGGCCCACGCGGGTGCCGGCGTCGAGGGTCGTCAGGATGAAGAGCGCCTCGAACATGATCGCGAAGTGGTACCAGAGGGCCTTGAAGCCCTCGCCGCCCATCGCCTGCGAGAAGATCTCGGCCATGCCGACCGCGAGGCTCGGCGCGCCGCCGGTGCGCGAGAGCAGGCTCGATTCGCCGATCTGCTGCGTGAGCGTCGTCAGGTGCAGCGGATCGAGCGCGAAGCCCCAGCCCGAGATCACGCGCGCGGCTTCTTCGACGGTGGTGCCGATGACAGCGGCCGGCGAGTTGATCGCGAAGTAGACGCCGGGATCCATCACCGCGGCGGACATCAGCGCCATGATGCCGACGAACGATTCCATCAGCATCGCGCCGTAGCCGACGAAGCGCGCGTCTCTCTCCTTGTCGAGCAGCTTCGGCGTGGTGCCGCTCGAGATCAGGCTGTGAAAGCCCGACATCGCGCCGCACGCGATCGTGATGAAGCAGAACGGGAAGAGCTTGCCCGAGAACACGGGGCCGGTGCCGTCGATGAACTGCGTGAGCGCGGGCAGCTTCACCTCGGGCTGCACGACGAGCAGGCCGCCGGCGAGCAGCGCGACCGTGCCGATCTTGATGAACGCGGACAGATAGTCGCGCGGCGCCAATAACAACCACACCGGCAGCACGCTCGCGGTGAAGCCGTAGACGATGATCGCGAGCGCGATCGTCTCCTTGGGCAGATCGAACCAAGGCCGCAGCGTCTCGCTCTCGCCGACCCACTGCCCCGCGACCACCGAGAACAGCACGAGCCCGAGGCCCCACGCGGTGGCTTCGAGCACGCGGCCGGGGCGGATGCGCACCATGTAGATGCCCATCGCCATCGCGATCGGGATCGTGGCGGCGACGGTGCTCGTGGCCCACGGGCTGCCGAACATCGCGTTCACGACGACGAGGCCGAGCACGCCGATCAGGATCACCATGATCGCGAGCACGCCGACGAGCGCGGCGGCGCCGCCGATCGGGCCGATCTCGTCGCGCACCATCTGCCCTAATGACTTGCCGTCGCGCCGCAGCGAGCCGACCAGGATCGTGAAGTCCTGCACCGCGCCGCCGATCACGACGCCGATCAGGATGTAGAGCGTGCCGGGCAAGTAGCCGAACTGCGCGGCGAGGATCGGACCCACGAGCGGCCCGGGCCCCGCGATCGCGGCGAAGTGGTGGCCGAACGCGACCCACTTGTTCGTGGGCACGAAGTCCTTGCCGTCTGCAAGGCGATGCGCGGGTGTCAGGCGCGAGTCGTCGAGCGCGAAGGCCTTGGCGGCGAGAAACGCGGAGTAGAAGCGGTACCCGATCGCGTAGACGCACACCGCGGCGACGAGGAACCACGTGCTCGAGATCGCCTCCCCGTTCGCGGTGGCGACGACGCCGAGCGCGCCGGCTCCGAGCAGCGCGACGAGGATCCAGACCACGACCTGCATGCGCGACCTCCCTGAGAAACGCGCGCATTCTCCGCGACCCCCGCAGGCCGCGCACCTGGGACGCACGTGCACCAAAGCGCGCACAGGGGACGTACGTGCACCGAGTCGCGCACATGGGACGTACATGCACTTCGGTGCGCGTGCGTCCCAGGTGCGCGCACAAGTGCATGTACGTCCCCTGTGCGCGCACATGTGCAGGTGCGTCCCAGGTGCGCGCAGATGTGCGTGTACGTCCCAGGTGCGCGCCCTAGGCGCGCCGGCCGCCCGCGCTCGTCGCGATGCTGCCCGCTACCACGCACGCGGCGCCGAGCCAACTCGTGGCGTCGAGGCGCTCGGCGGGCACCGCGCCCGCGGCGAGCGAGGCGATCGCGAGCGTCACGAGCGGGCCCGCCGCGAGCAGCGCGGAGACGCGCGAGGCCTCCCAGTGCGCGAGCGCAGCGGCGAGCGCGCCGTAGCCGAGCAGCGTGTTCGCCCCGCAGAACGCGACGAGGCCCCAGCCGCGCGCATCGAGCGCGGCGAGCTGCGCGGGCTCGGCGAACGGCGTGAAGCAAACCGCGCAGCCCGCGTAGAGCAGCAGCATCAGCGCCTGCGAGGGGAGCCGCACGAGCAGCTGCTTCTGCGCGAGGCCGTAGCCAGCCCACGTGATCGAGGCGAACACGATGAGCAGCACGCCTGAGAAGTAGCGATCGAGCTCGCTCGCGAGCTGTGCGAGCTGCGCCCAGCTGAACGTGACGAGGCCGACGACGAGCGTCGCGAAGCCGGCCCACTGCACACGCGTGAAGCGCTCGCCGAACACGAACAAGCTGCCGAGCGTGAGCAGCACCTGCGCGAGCTGGATCAGCACCTGCGCGCTTGCGGGCGTCGTGCGCTGCAAGCCCACGAGGTACGCGATGTAGTTCGCGGCCAGGCCGGCGACGGCGAGCGCGAGGAGCAGCCAGCCGCCACCTGCGAGCTTGCGCAGCTCGGGCAGCTCCCTGCGCGCTGCGAGCCACGCGAAGAGTGCGACGCTCGCGATCACGAAGCGCGCCCACGTGAGCGTGAGCGGCGTGACGCGCGCGAGCGCGCCGGCGAGCGCGAACGGCAGCACGGCCCACAACAACATCGTCGTCGCCGCGAAGCCCGCGCCGAGCGCGACCTCGCCGCTGGGCTTGTGCAGCGCGGTCTCGCTCACTCCGGCGCGTCCCCGTTCGGCCAGCTCAGCTCGCCGTCGCCTTGCAGCGACACCGACAGATCCACGGACTCGCACACGCCATCCGCGAACAGAAGGCCGAGGCCCGCGTCCTCGATGCGGTGGAAGCGCAGCGCGTCGTCCGATGCTTCCTCGTCGAGCGCGAGCGCGCCGATGGGCGCGAGCGCGCGCTTGGCCTCGGCCTCGCGCATGCCGATCGGCCGCACTCCGCGCACGGAGGTGCTCTCGGCCTCGCACACGACGAGCGTCAAGCGGCCTCCGAGGTCGGCGTCGAAGTAGAGCGAGAAGCCGAAACGCTCGTAGTGCCAACCGAAGCGCACGCCAGCGAGTTCGTCGTCTTCCTCGATGCGGTCGGGCTCACCCGCGCGCGCGCGGGCTTCGTCGCGCGTCATGCCGAGCCGCACGCGGCCGATGCCCCAGCGCGGGTGAATCTGCGGCTGCATCGTGTCTCCTCGGCGGCCGCCTAGCGTGACCGCGGGCCGCGTCGCACGCTAGGCGGCTCACGAGGAGCTGCGATGGATCTGCGCCTGTTCGCCACCGTGTTCGCGAGCGTGTTCGTCGCCGAGCTCGGCGACAAGACGCAGCTCGCAACGATGCTCTACGCCTCCGACCGCGCGCACCCGAAGCTCACCGTGTTCGCAGCTTCCGCGAGCGCGCTCGTGCTCACCTCGGCGCTCGGCGTGCTCGCGGGCGGCGTGATCTCGGAGTACGTGAGCCCGCGCGTGCTGCGCTGGGTCGCGGGCGTGGGCTTCATCGCAGTGGGCGTGTGGGTGCTGCTCTCTCGGGGAGACTGACTTGCTGAAGATCAAGCTCGACCACGTCGCGATCGGCGCGCATGCGATCGCCGATGCGGAGCCCATGCTGGAAGTCGCGCTCGGCGGCGTGAAAGCGGGCGGGCACGCGAGCGGGCCGCCGTTCGGCTTCATGCAGTGGGTGTACGCCGACGGCGGGCGGATCGAGGTGATCTTCCCGCTCGGCGACGACGGCTTCCTGCACCGCTTCCTCGCGCGCGGCGGGCCGCGCGTTCATCACGTCACGTTCAAGGTCTCGAGCCTCGACGCGATGATCGAGCGCGCGACGGCGATGGGTTACGGCATCGCGTCGCAGGACCGCAGCGATCCGTACTGGCAGGAGGCGTTCCTCCACCCGAAGCAAGCGCAGGGCATCGTGATTCAGCTCGTCGAAGCACACGAGCGTCCCGACGACTCACACATGCCGGACGCGACGGAGGCGCCCGGCGCCGCGTGTGTGAGCGGGCCGCGCCTAACAAGCACGAGCGCAGAGCTCGCGCGCCGGCAGTGGGGCGAGCTGATGGGCGGCAACGAGAGACGCAGCGGAAGCGCGCTCGTGTTCGCGTGGCCCGACTCGCCGCTCACGATCACGGTGGACATGGACGCGAGCGAGGAGCCCGGCCCGCGCTGCATCGAAGTCACCGCGCCGCGCGCGCTCGCGCTGCCCGTAGGCCCCGCGCCGAAGCTCGGGACGCGCTTCGTGCAGCGCCCATAGTCGGACGCCGCCCGTAACTTTGCGCGCCTCACGCCGCGCCGAGCCCGCTCCACTGCGTCAGCGCGAACACCGCGAACGCCGCCGTGCACGCGATCCCGCCGCCGCCGAGCCAGCGCCAGCTTCCGCCGCGGCGCCAGAGCGCGATGCTCGCAGCGACGAGCGCGGCGAGCTCGAACGCGAGGAACACGTCGCCGTGGTGCGCGGGATCCCAGTAGCTGACGGGGCTGCGAAACCGGTACTCGCTGAGCGGCCAGAAGTGACCGTGCGCGTCTTCGTGGTGCACTAACAAGTCCGCCAGGGAGTGGAGCGCCATGCTCGCGAGGCACGCGAGCCACGCGTCGCGGCGCGCTCTCCACGCGAGCAGTGCGGCGAGCGCGATCAGCGGCAGCGAGTTGAAGGCGTCGAAGAGCTGCTGCCACTCGGGCTCGAAGTACGTCTGCGACCAAATCACGCGCTCGGGCGTCGCGAGCCAGCCGCGCTGATAGGCGTAGAACGCGAACATCGGCGCGTCCGGCAGCAGCGCGCCGAGCGCGATCGCCCACGGATGCGCCGCGAATCGCCAGCGCCCGAGCGCGAACGCATTCAGCACGACGTGCGCGGGCGTGTTCACCGCGCGAGATCCAGCGCCATCGCCACGCGCCGCTCGCGCGCGAGACCGCGCGTTACTTCTGCCTCGAAGATCTCGCTCAGCTCGCCCGCCAACTCGCTCGGCGTCAACTCGACGAACCCGATCCGCTCGTACCAAGGCATGTTCCACGCCACGCCCCGAAACGTGGTGAGCGTGAGCCTCGGCGCGCCGTTCGCCTCGGCATGCGCGCGGACGCTTTGAATCAGCGCGCGTCCGACGCCTCGCCGCTGCTCGGCGGGGTGCACGTCGATCTCGTCGAGGTGCAGGCTTCGGTCGCCGAGCCACAGCGCGATCGCGTAGCCGATCACGCGGTCGCGCGCGTCGAGCGCGCACCAAAGCAACCCGTCGCGCCGGGCCGCCTCGAACTCGTCGTCGCTCGTGAGCGACGCGCCACGCAGCGCCTGCGGAAGGACGTCGAGTGGGAAGATTTCCTCCGCGGCGCGTTCCACCTCGCGCATCGCCGCGAAATGCTCTGGGCGGGCCGCGATCACCCGCGCGCGCGACATCAGCCGCGCTCGAAGCGCCAGCGCGTCGCATCCGCGCTGAACTCCTCGTGCACCTCGCTGAACCCGAACACCACGCTCGGGTCGATGCGAAACACCGGCGAGTCCTCGGGCAGCCCCATTCCGTACTTCGCGAGATACGCCCGTGGAATCGAAGATTGCACCTGCGAAAAGCTGAGCGCGCTCGCGACGCCCTCCACGATCACCGCGTGCGGGCCGCGCTCCGTGCTGACGCTGCACTCAGGCCGCGAACGCAGGTTCCGAGTCTTCCGGCTCTGCTCACCCGTCGAGATCCACAGCGCATTCGCTTCCCACACCGCCCACACCGGCATCGCATGCGGCCGTCCATCCCCGCGCGCTGTCGCAAGCCAATAGTTGTGCCCCGCTCGCAGAATCTCCTCGGCCCAGCTCCACGGCTTGACCCCGTGAACGTCTTCCGAGATTCCATAGCCCGGCATGTGCGGCCGCGTAGCAACGATTCGATTCCCCATGAGGCCACCCTATCACGCACACCAAACGCCACGACGACCGCGCAGCCGTGCGGAATCAACGCCTCTATGGCCCGCGGGCCGCCCCCTCGGTCGCACGCCGAGCAGCCACTCGATCACGAGCCGCATCGCCCACTCGAGCACCACAACAAGCGCGCAGCGTGCGGAATCGACGCCTCGACGGCGTCGATTCCGCCCCTCCCCTCCCCCCTCGATTCGTGAAGCAAGCAACGCCGCCACCCAAGCCCGCCAGGCCCGCGGGAGCGGGGGTCGCGGAGGCGAGCGCCAGGCGTCCCCGCGCACTCACGCCCCTAACAACTCACACCACCTGCGGCCCATGCCTCACCTGACCTGAGGAGAACCACCGCAAGCGCACGACGCGCCGAGCCGCAGCGACCCCCGCGCACGCGGGCCGCAGCTCGATCCTCCCTTGCAACCAACCAAGCCCTCGGTCGCACGCCGAGCAGCCACTCGATCACGAGCCGCATCGCCCACTCGAACACCACAACAAGCGCGCAGCCGTGCGGAATCGACGCCTCGATGGCGTCGATTCCGCCCCGCCCCTCCCCCCTCGATTCGTGAAACAAGCAACGCCGCCACCCAAGCCCGCCAGGCCCGCGGGAGCGGGGGCCGCGGAGGCGAGCGCCAGGCGTCGCCGCGCACTCACGCCGATAACAACTCGAACCACCTGCGGCCCATACCTCACCTGACCTGAGGAGAACCCCCGCACGCGCGCGACGCGCCGAGCCGCAGCGACCCCCGCGCACGCGGGCCGCAGCTGGATCCTCCCTCGCACCCAACCTCTTCACCCCCCCCCCCCCCCCCCCCCCCCCCCCCCCCCCCCCCCCCCCCCCCCCCCCCCCCCCCCCCCCTCCTCGCCCCCCCCCCCCGCCCCGCCCCCCCGCCCCCCCCCCCCCCCCCCCCGCCCCCCCCCCCCCCCCCCCCCCCCCCCCCCCCCCCCCCCCCCCCCCCCCCCCCCCCCCCCCGCGATCCTCCACCACATACCCCACACCCTTCACCGTGTGGATCAGCTTCCTCTCGAACGGCTTGTCCACTTTGTT